>JAITQJ010000289.1 GCA_031288955.1 Planctomycetaceae bacterium
CGTTATGAACTGGACAGAAATAGAATACGATAATATCAAACACCTCTTGCCGAAGCAGCGCGGCAACGTGGTCATTGATAATTTAACTTTCCTGCAAGCCCTTGCCTACCTCAACAAGCACGGCTGTTGCTGGCGGGGACTGCCGACCAACTTCGGCCACTGGGACACCGTTTACCAACGCTTCCGGCGGTGGACAACGAAAGGAGTTCCGGCGAATATGTACCCGATACGATAAGTTAGACGAAACCTATAACGCCTTCATCGCACTCGCTAACATCGCTATTTATCTGAGAAATTAGAGTCAACACGCCCTAGAGTTACAAAACACCTTTTCAGACTCTTTTACTTCCGTAACGGACATTCGTCAAACGTATCCAGATAGAATTGGGCGTATCCGGTTTTGGGAAAAAGCAGTTCCCCATTCCTTCCGGCACTATGAAACTAACCGGCTGATTTATCACATTTGCCTGGTAATCAGCGCAATCTTTTATGCCTTTTCGATTTTTTTCGGGATAGCCATATTGGATGTGTGCAGGCAAGATGTAACGAATTGGATTATTCTCTTGTCAATTGGCGGTTTTGGCGGTATCGTTGCATTTTCCCATTGGTGAGAGTTCCAATACAAAGACATACCGAAGCGGTACAAGACGATTGGTGATTTAGTCGGTTTAATTGCCTGGCACCGCCGCCTTGATAATTTTGTGCACTCATCGGTCGAGATGAAACTGCCGGCTAGTCAAGAGGAATTAGAATACCGGTTAAAAGAGATAGTATCGGATAATTTCGGTGTCCCTTTTGAAACGATTCAATGGGAGACGAAACTGTCATCAATTTCAATTACGTAACATTTTGGCAATCCAGCCCTTTTATCTTGCTCCGTTATCGGGTATCGAAAATTTTTCTCCTGTCATCGGAGTGAACCTATCTCTGACATATTGGACTTGTTTGGTAACCAAAAATAGGCAATCTGTGTAAACCTAACAAAATAAAACGTAGACTTTTATAAGGTTTTTATCTAAAACTTCGGCAGTCATCGAACAAGTCGAATGTAACCGCCTGCGCTAAACTATCTCATAAAACCACCTTGAAAAAGACAGCGAAACGGCATAGAATTAGGGAATCGCCGCAATTACTCGGTTGTGAAACAAGCCATTTTCAATTTTCCTCTTTCCATTCACGAATGTATATCACGTTCGACGGCAAACGCTTTGAGGTATATCACGGCGAAACAGTATTGACCGTTGCCCGGCGCGAAGGCATCGATATTCCGGCACTCTGCTTTAGCGGCGAAGCGGCTGTACATCCGCCGACCTCGTGTCTGGTATGTCTCGTCAAAGTTGCCGGTCGATTCGTGCCGGCTTGCGCAACCAGCGTTGCCGACGGAATGTCCGTTGAAAGCGAAACGGACGAAGTCCATCAAATGCGCCGCAGTGCCTTGGAATTGTTATTAAGCGACCATATCAGCACGTGTCAAACGTGCGGCGAAGGACGCAAAAAATGCAAGTTGCTGCGTTATATGAGCAAATACAAGGCAGACCGGAATAAATGGAACAGCGGGCAAAAGATTGAAGACGATTCGCATTTTCCTTCCTCTGCCAAATGTATCAAATGCGGCATTTGCGTTGCCGTCAGTCCCGCTCTAACTTTTATCGGACGAGGTAATAATTTGCGTGTCGAACGCATTGACAACGGACAAACGGCAATAGACAATGAACGTCTTTCACGTGCCTGTCCGACCGCCGCTATCGTCAGTGAAGAACGTTATCATTTCCGTCAATCCGAAAGCGGGCAGAACTTCGCCGATGCGAAAGGCGGAGGAACTCCGTGACCGTCTTCGGGCAAAAAACTTTACGGTCGATTTACTGACCGACCTGGACGAAGTCGTTCAAAAGGCAAACGAACGCTTTGCGGCAGGTGATTTGCAGGCTCTTGCCGGAGTCGGCGGTGACGGAACGGCAGCAACGCTGGTCAACCGGACGGTTCCCGGTGTGCCGATTACACTTTTGGCTGCCGGTACTGCCAATCTGCTCTCAAAACATTATCGGCTCGGTTCAAGTCCGAAACGGCTAGCCGGTATCATCGAAGGCGGTAAAACGAAGATATTCGATGCCGGTATTGCCCGTAGTTTTTCTGACGGCACGGTAACCGAGCGGCTTTTTCTCGTAATGGTCAGTTGCGGTTTTGACGCTGACGTTGTCAGCGGCGTGCATCGGCACAGAGAGGAGCGTTACCAGCAGGGGCATAAAAAAGGCGCACATATTTCGTATTTTTCGTACATTAAGCCGGTGCTGCGGTCGTTGACAGGTTATCGTTTTCCGCAAATTAACGTTGAGACGACGAACACGGATGCCGCTGTTGTCTTTCCGGTACGTTGGGCGTTTGTCTTTAACATTAACCGTTACGGTTGGGGGTTGCCGCTGGCACCGTTTGCGCAGGAAAGTGACGGCAAATTAGATGCGGTGTTGTTTTCCGGCGGCTCGGTACTTCACGGCGTTGGTTACACGGCTCTTGCTCAATGTTTCGGAATGCACCGTTATCTACGGTCAGCGGTATTGCATCAGGGAGTTAATTTCCGCCTGACATCGAACGAGCCGGTGCCGTTCCAGTTAGACGGCGACCCCGGCGGTCATTTACCTTTAGAAATCGAAACTGTTCCGAAGCGGGTGACTTTTTTGATACCGTAATATGTATCTTATTTCTGTATCCTGAATCTTCTTTACTGTTTCAGGGGTTGCCTACTGAATTCCCCGAACGAAATCCTCCATCGCCTTTATCGTTTCTTCCGGTGCGTCTTCAACAACAAGATGATGTGCGCCGGCAATGCGATGGACGACCGCTTCAGGAAAAAATTGTAAGAAGCGTTTCAAATACTCCGGCGAAAAACACCAGTCCAACATTCCCCAAATCAAACACACCGGCAGCGACCGGAACTGCGGCAGCGACTCCTCGATGTGCCGCAGCACGGCATAACTCGGATGAACCGGCGATAACGGTATATCCTGAACAAAACGATAAACCGCCGTCCGGTTATGCCAATTATTGTACGGAAAAAGCAGCCCCTGCCGGACTTCTTTCGGCAGACGATTTGCCGATGCCATCCAAAGCGTGCCGAGCGAAAACAAATTAAGTCCCTGAATCGCCAGCGAACCAAACAACGGAATCCGGCATAACCGTATCCGCAGCGGACACTGGTCGCTGATAAACGCTGCTGTGTTAAGAAAAACGAACCGCTCAAACCTTTCCGGCATTTTTACCGCCGCACCGGCACCAATCGCTCCGCCCCAATCGTGTGCAACAAGCGTTATCTGTTTCAAATCCAACCTTTCAATGAGTTCGCCTAAATCGTTAATCCGCTGTTGCAGCGTGAACGAATATACAGATTCCTTCGGCTTGTCCGATAGTCCGCAGCCGATATGGTCAACGGCGATGCAGCGGAACCTATCGCGGAATGCCTTCACCAGATTACGCCAGTAAAACGCCCAGGTCGGATTGCCGTGAACGAAAAGCATCACTTCCCGTCCATCGCTGCTTTCGCCGCGCAGCCGGTAACGCTGTTCGTCAAAATAATGATAACGAAGCCCGGAGGAAAGCGTCAAATAATGGGAGTCAAAAGGAAGTTTAATCAACGGAAAAAAGAAAATGAGGACAAGTTGAAAAGGAAGCGAAAATAATATAAGATTATAGAGTGAAATCGGATATTTTCAAATTTCTGTTTTCTCCGCATTTCCCCTTGTCAATTTTCAATTAAATAAAGTGTTCACAAAAATACAAGAGTCGCTTCAGTTTATTCGTTCCCGCTGGCAGGGGCAAGCCAAGGCGGGCATCGTTCTTGGTACCGGTTTGGGCAATTTGGCAAACCAAATCAAGGCGGAACTCGTGCTGCCGTATTCCGATATACCGCATTTTTTGCGTTCAACGGTGGAAACGCACGCCGGAAAACTCGTTATCGGTACGCTTAACGGTGTCAATGTCGTTGCGATGGACGGACGTTTTCACTCTTACGAAGGCTACGACCCGAAGGATATTACGTTTCCGGTACGGGTTATCAAAGCGTTGGGAGCGGAATTGCTGGTTGTCTCCAATGCCTGCGGCGGAATGAATCCGCAGTACAAACAGGGCGACATTATGGTTATCGAAGACCATATCAACCTGCTTGGAGTGAATCCGCTCGTTGGTATCAACGATGACCGTCTGGGACCGCGTTTTCCTGATATGTGTGAACCGTATGACCATACTTTGATTGAGCAGGCGTTGGAAATTGCCCGCCGGGAAAACTTCACGGCACACAAAGGCGTATATGTTGCGGTACTGGGACCGAACTTGGAAACCCGTGCGGAGTACCGGTTTTTGCGGAACATCGGGGCGGACGTTGTCGGAATGTCAACGGTACCGGAAGTATTAACGGCAGTGCATTGCGGTTTGAAGGTGTTGGGGTTATCGATTGTAACGGATATGGCACTGCCGGACGCATTAAAGCCGGGCGTGCTGGACGAAATCATTGCCGCGGCAAATGCGGCTGAACCGAAACTGACGAAAATCGTCTGCGGTATTTTGGATACATACAATCCTTATAACCGTTAAAGTTTTCCAGAAAAACGGACGATTACGGTTGTGTGGAAACGAATCGTTACGAATTACGGATTGGTATTATGGTCCTGGCGGCAATCGTTTGCCTCGTCCTGATGACCGTATTTTTTGGAAAACAGTCGATTGTCAACTTCGGCAGCGATTATACAATTCAGGTACGTTTTCAGCGAACGCCCGGCATCAAACGCAACTCCCCGGTGTTCAAAAACGGCGTACAAATCGGCAGAGTCTCTAAAGTCGAACTCGTTGACCAGGACCGGGAAGTCGAAATTACACTCTTGCTTGATAAAAAACGCCGCATTTACACCAACGAAGAATGCCGCATCCGCCAAACGGTCATTATGGGCGACGCTTCGCTGGAATTCGTCAAAATAATGAACTTCGCCGGTAAAGTTGAGGAAATCGATATTGCCATTCCGCTCGTCGGCAGCGGCAGCGGCGACATTATGAACGGTATCACGAACATTGAAGGCGATTTATCGCTTGCCATACAAAACGTTTCGGCAGCGGCAGAAAACCTCGGCGGTTTTATCGAACGTATCAATGCAGCTCTCGGTTCAACGGAAGAATTTCAGGAACGCCGTACCAGAGTCGAAACGTTGTTTAACGAAACACGGGCTACAATGGCATCATTCCGGCAGGTAACCGACGGAGTAAATCAGTACGTCAACGACAAGCCGCTTAAAGATAACGTTACGAAAATTGTCAATGAATTGCCGGACGTGATTGAACGCAGCCGAACGCTCGTCGGAGATTCGGCGCAGTTTGTTCAGGATGCCCGCAAGTTCGTTGAAAAAGGCAGTCAATCGCTGGAAAAATTAAGCGGCAGCGTTGAGACCTTTGCGAAAGTTTCTGAACAAGTCGGCAGTGATGCGCCGGAAATTATTACGTCTGTTAAGAAAACGGCGGACAGGTTATCGGCATTTTTCGATGACTTGAGTGTGGTTTTGCAAACGGCTCAATCTTCTGACGGCACGATTAAGCGGCTGATGCGTGACCCCGCCTTGTATGAAAAACTGCTTGCCACGCTCGACAACGCCGAAAAGATTACGGAAGAAGCCGATTTGCTGCTGCGTACGGAAATCAGACCGATAACGGGCAATGTGAGAATTTTGACGGACAAGGCAGCCCGTGACCCGGCAGTTTTTATCCGCAATCTGCTCCGCAAAGAGCCGCCGGTCAAGAACTTGCCGTATTGGGGCGGTGAAACGGTATATGAAGAGCCGCTTGTCCGCAGCCGCTGTAAAATTCCGTTCTTGAACTTCCGTAAACCGACGTTGCCGACACCGGTTGAGACCGTGCCGATTGAAGAGATTTTGCTTGACGGAGACATCATAGAGGACGGCGTAATCATCGAGGAATCTGCCGTCGGTGCGATTCCGCCGGAAGGACGTATCGTTCCTGCCGACCCCCGCTATTCCGAAATCCGGCAGGCAAGTTGGAACCGGTAATGGTCAAGTCTGTGTCGGGGGGCAATTCTTTTGGGCGATTGCAGTGCTTTGGCGAGGACATTACGGCGGTATCTGGTGCGAGGGGCTTGACGGCAAAAAAAAGTGTATAATGGAAATTGTCTTTCGCAAAAAATGAGACAACCGTCAACCATAACCAATCATTTCCAATGACAAGACAGTTATTCCTGTTTGCAATCCTTTGCACTGCCCCCGTTTTCGCCGAAACCCTTGCCGTACCGCAAGTGCCGATGAATTGGCACTATAACACTCCTGCGGCAAAGTATTGGGAAGGATTGCCCGTCGGCACAGGACGCTTCGTCGCAATGATTCCCGGAAATATCGACCGCGAAGTCATCGCCTTCAATGACGAAACACTTTGGACAGGCGGTCCCTACAATCCCAATCCGCCCAACGGACCGGAAACACTCAAAAAGATTCAGGATTACGCTCTTGCCCGCGATTTTGTCAAAGCCGAAAAAGAATCGTGGAATCTCAACAGCCGACCTGCCCATCTGCAATTCTATCAACCGATGGGCAGACTCAATATCACCTACAAAGGACATTCCGAAAAGAACGCCGCCCAATACCGCCGGGAACTCGATATGGACAATGCCCTCGTCAGCACATCGTATCAGTTGGACGCTGTAACGTATTCCAGAAAAGTGTTTGCCAGTTATCCCGACCAGGTCATCGTCATTCGTTTAGAAGCGGACAAAAAAGGCAAAATCAATATCGCTGTCAATTTTACCTCGCTGCAAACGAGTGCTGTAACAAAAATTGACGGCGATACTCTTATGATGGAGGGAACAACCGTCTCCGGCTTGGATACCAAAGCACCGGCACATCATTCAAAGACGGGAAAATACGAGATTCTTCCGCCGCAGATGAAATGGCAGTCCCAAGTGAAAATTGTCCGTGAAGGCGGCACACTTCAGGCGGACGGCGACACGCTAACGGTTGCCGATGCCGATTCGGTAACACTGATTCTTGCCGGTGCAACGAATTGGGTTAATTGGAATGATATTTCCGGCGATGAGAAAAAACGATGTAGTGATTACATTACCAATGCCGGCAAATTTTCCTATAACGAACTTTTGCAGCGGCATTGGGACGATTACCGGAAACTCTTTAACGCTTGTAAAATTTATCTCGGCAGCGACCCGAACACCTCGCTGACAACAACACAAACGATGGATGTCATCCGCAAAGGCGGTTTTGACCCGGCGTACGAAGCCCGGTATTTTCAGTACGGACGTTATCTGATGCTCTGCGGTTCGCGGGAAGGAACGCTTGTGTTCAACAATCATAATCCGTGGCTCGACAATTTGATGGGACGCTGGCAGGGACGATGGACGCTCAACTTCAATTTACAAGTTGACCTGTGGCATATCGAAAACACCAACTTGCCGATACTCAATGAATCGCTGCTGCTTTTCACGGAGAATCTTGCTCAGGCGGGAAAACACACCGCCAAAGATTTGCTCAACTGCCGCGGCTGGTGTGCCTGCCACGGAACAGATGTTTGGTTCAACACCGCACCGCAGGGCGGAAAACCTTTATGGGCAACGTGGTTTTTCGGCGGCGTTTGGCTGATGCAGCAACTTTATGACCATTATCAATATGACCCCGACCCCGAATATCTGAAACGGATTTATCCGCTTTTGAAAGGAGCGGCAGAGTTTTGTATCGACTTCCTTGTTGAAGACCCCGTAAGCGGTTATTGGGTTACGTGTCCTTCGACTTCGCCGGAAAACACGTTTTTCGATAAGAACGGAAAAAAATGCGAGGTGTCTTTCGGAACGGCGAGTGAAACACAAATGGTGCGCAAGTGCCTTCGGGACTTTATCGAAGCGAGCCGAACGCTGGACGCGGATGCTGAATTGCAGAAGGAAGCGGCACAGCGTTTGCAGAAATTGCCGCCGCATCAAATCGGGCAGCACGGACAGTTGCAGGAATGGTTTTACGATTTCAACGAACCGGAACCCGACCATCGGCATCCGTCGTTTTTATTTGCGTTTTATCCTGACGACGATATAACGCTGCGAAAAACGCCGGAACTGACCGAAGCGGTTCGGGTGGTGTTGAAGCGGCGCGGCGACAGGAAATACCGGGGAAACTTTGCTGGCTGGAAACTTTGTGTTTGGGCGCGGATGGAAGAGCCGGAGTCGGCTTATTCTCTTTTGCACGAGATGTTGACAGATGTGAGTTATACCGGCAAAAAAACTTATTTGCCCGAAGACAGTACGGTAACGCCGTCAATCGAGGGTAATCAAGGAGTGCAGGCTCTTACGGCGGGAATGGCGGAGATGTTGATGCAGAGTCACAGCGGTGAAATCATTCTTTTACCGGCATTGCCGAAGGCGTGGCAGACGGGTTCGGTCAGCGGTTTGCGGGCAAGGGGCGGTTATGGAATTGACTTGTCGTGGCAGGACGGTAAGTTATCCGCTGCGGTTATCAGACCGCATTATGACCGTGTTTGCCGTTTGCGGACGGCAATGCCGGTAAAAGTTTTTGCTGACGGTAAAGAACTCGAAGTAACGCATCCGGGCAAAGATTTGGTCGAGTTCAATGTACGCAAAGGAAATGTCTATACAATATCATCAAAAAAATAGGGGCGGAGGTATCTGCTGCTGTTTTGAGAAGGTACCCTATTACATAAAACCGGGTTGTCCGCTATAAT
>JAITQJ010000337.1 GCA_031288955.1 Planctomycetaceae bacterium
AACGGTTACCTCAAAGCCTTCCAAATGCAGCAATTCTGTTGCCACGATTTGATTGATTTTGTTGTCCTCCGCTAAAAGAATTCGGGAACCGCGAATCGAATCGGGAACACCGGCACGCAGCGGCAGTTGCATAATTGTCGAATCACCCGAACCGCCGCGTTTTTTCCGCTCTGCCTTTTGTGCTTCCTTTTTCTGCGCCGCTGCCGTTATGAGAATGTCAAACAATTCGCTGGCAATAATCGGTTTCTGAATAATATGTACCGGTGAAAACGGCTGCAATTTTTGTAACAACGGCTCGATGTCTGAATGTTGCACTGAAACAACCTGTATCGATTCGCTTTTGTTGTCCGCCAAAGCACTCTGCCGCAGCATTTCATATACCGGCAGAAATTCCGCTGCAAAATCCGTAAGAGCAAACAGGATAAAATCGACATTCTTCAGCGTTTCACGTTGTAAAAACTTCTGAAACTCTTCGGGCGTTGAACATTCCGCAACCGTTCGGGAACTCAACATTTCAAGATAATTCCGGGCGGCTGTCAGCGTTGCCGTATCGCCGCCGACAAGTAAAGCGTTAACGCCGTTTTCGGATGCCTCTTCGACTTTGACGATTTCCTCTGCCAGCGGAATACCGAAACGTGCGGTAAAAATAAATGCCGTCCCTTTGTCCGGTTCGCTTTCGCAGCGGATTTTGCCTTTCATCAATTCGACAATCTGCTTGGCGATAACCAATCCCAAACCGGAGCCGCCGTAAAGCCGGGTTGTCGATGTGTCGGCTTGCGAAAACGGCTGAAACAGCCGGGAAATCTGTTTCGGCGTGATACCGATGCCCGTATCAATGACCGAACACTGTATTACAACGGACAGTGCGTCGTTTTCAACAACCTCTATCTTCAGCGTTACGCTGCCCTGTTCGGTAAACTTAACGGCATTGGACAAAAGATTGATTAACACTTGCCGCAAACGCACTACATCACCCATAAAAGCCGTTGGAAGCGTCTCATCGAGTTCGATATTGAACGCCAGATTTTTATGATGAAACGACTCTTGAAGCGTTGTACGCAGGTCGCTAATCAGTTGTGCAACGGGAAACTCGCTGTACTCCATTGTCAAGCGTCCCGCCTCGATTTTGGAAAAGTCGAGAATATCGTTAATAATCCGCAGCAGGTGTTTAGCCGACTGTTCAGCGGTTTCGACGTAATTGATTTGTTTGGTTGTTAATTCGGTACGCAGAACGAGATGCAGCATACCGAGAACGGCATTCATCGGCGTACGGATTTCGTGGCTCATATTTGCCAAAAAGTCGCTTTTTGTTCTTGCGGCGGCTTCGGCAGCATCCCGTGCCAGACGCAGTGCCGCTTCACTTTTACGGATTTTTGTAACATCAAGAAGCCAAATGATGGTTTCGGAAACATCGGATCCTGCGCCGGGTTCCTCGTCAGGGATATTATCGATGACGAACATATTAGCAAGCATTTCTTTGATTCCGCCGCTGCTGTCCAGAACGCTGACCGGAAGCCAGTGAACGATTTCCGCCTCCTGTTCGTTTTCCTGAAATGCGGATTTCGTTGAATCCAGTAGTTGCCGGGCAGTTTTTTTATCGGCGAAAATGTCCTGAAACGATTGACCGGCATCGATACCGAGAAACTGACGCATAAACGGCGTAACATACTTAAAGGAATCGCCGTCGAGAACCGCAAAGCAGACCGGACTCGAATTCAGGATGCTGAGAAGCCGGGTACGTTCCCGCTCCCAGTCAAGTTTCAGTTTTTTGACTTGACGTACATCTTCGGTGAATCCGACAACCACTTTTTTATCTTTTGCGGCGACCCGAACCAGCGTTACCCACGTCGGCAGCAGCGTACCGTCAGGTTTTTGGTGTATCCATTCAAAGACGCATTGTCCGTCACGAAACGCCGTTTGTACTTTTTCGCGAGCCGACTCCGCACTGCTGCGTCCGCCGGGCTGAAACTCCGGCGATAAGGGAGGAAAAAAACGGAGAAAATCCTGCTTTGCGATTCCGAACTGCGCCGCAACCGCATCGTTACAACTGATGATATTAAAATTGCTGTCAATCAATACTGCCCCGAACGGGGCGGCGTTGATAATCGTTTGAATGAGTTCATAAGCCTGTTCGAGTTCTGCATATTTGCGTAAATCATTGATATAAGCAATGACAAAAGGAACGCCGCCGCTGGAAGCCGGAACGGCGGTTACTTCGCACGGAATCAGTTCGCCGTGTACTGTTGTGTGTATCCATTGGACGGTTTTTGGCTTTCCGTTTCGGACGACTTCGCGGATTTCTTCTTTGGCGTATTCGAGTGAACACCGCCCGTTAGACTGCCGTTCGGGGGATAAATTGCTGAAATGCTTGACGAAGTTGGCTTTATCCTGAAGAGCGAACATTTTGACGGCGGTATCATTGCATCCGGCGACATTGGCATCAATATCCCAGATAACGCATCCGAGAGGCATTGAATCGAATCCAAGTTGTTCAACATTAGGAATGGCAGTCATAAAGGTTAGCGTCTGTCGGGGGGAGGGGGCTGATAGCGACTGTGAATATTTAGACTTGTTCGGTAACTAAATTTTCATTCCGCCGCTGCGTTCCTGCTGCGTAATAACTCTGTCCATACCGGCAACGTCCAAATCATCACGCAAACTCCGAAGCCAAAGGTTGTCCTCTTCCGCCAAATCAGCAGAAACAACGATTTG
>JAITQJ010000347.1 GCA_031288955.1 Planctomycetaceae bacterium
GGAAAATGGAAAATGGAAAATGACTAGGACGTTTTCAGTTTTCCCTGATTTTCAATTATTCCTTTTTTCTCAACCACGAAAAGCACGAAGGACACGAAAAAGGGGGAGTAAATAATGAAGAATGCAAAATGAATAATGAATAATAGACTTGTTCGGTAACCCAAAATTGGGCAGATGCCGCAGTGCTTTTGCGAAAAGGCAAATCAACGTACAACCGTTTCGATTGCGGCTTGAGAGGTTTGCGGCTGCCGTGCCGGTTCAGATGTCATCGGTTCAGATGTCATCGGTGCTGCAATGAGAGCGGTTGGATTGTACACCGCCGGAACTGCCGCTGCCCCGTCAGGATTACCGGGCATAACACTGCCCCGGCTCCGCAAAAATTCAGGACTGCACAGGTCTATCGCCCTATAACCGTCAAACGGCGGCATTTCAAACATTGACGGCGGTGCCTGCTGCGTATTGAACACCGGCACACCCAAGTCAATCGTTATCGTGCCTTCCGCTCCCCGACACTGCACAGAGACACGTTTCGGATAATATATTCCTGCCGAACGGTCATAACGCAAATCCGTTGCCGCTGAACTGGCAATCAATTCGTTTTGCGGAGAATACATTTCCTGACGGATAATCCAGCCGACTTTTGCATCGACAACAGTCCGTTTCGTAAATTGTCCCGACGGCGTTTGACAAAGCGATACGATTTCCCAATTTCCGTCGGCGGTCTTTGTCGGACCGCTGTGCCGGTCATTCGGTTTGAATTCGGCAAGTCCCATCGCATCGATAAGCCATTCCGGTTCAATCGGAATGTTACTGCGGACAGGACAGACCGCAAATTGGTCGTGGCGGCAATAATACATTTCGCCTTTGAGCAGCCGCATCCAAAACCAAAAGAGCGTGTCGTTGCTTCCGAAGTCGAACTCTTTACTGCTTAAACTGGAAGCCGCTCCTTGAATACGCAGTTTTTTGGGGCGTTCAAAGACGATTTTGCTTTGCAGCGGCAGGAGTACGCCGGGAACATAAACAGAGGCGTTTTCTGCCGTCAAAGTGTGAATCATCTGACTGTTCCGGTTGATTGCCGATGTAATGTGTTCGAGAGACGGATTATCGGCGGTAATCATCGGCGGAGCATTATCTTTCCGTTTGAAAGCGTTTTTAAGCGATTCGCAGCCGGCAAGGGAAACGATAATCAGTACAGCCAACAATACCGAAACGGTCTTATTCATAGCGCAGTGTAACGCTTCGCCGCCTTGAACGCAAGGGGAAATTCCGCTCTGTTTTTTTTTACCGCCAATCATTACACTTCGTACGATGAATGCAGTCCTCGTTTACATTCAGAACTTTCTCAAATCAGGACGTTACGTTGACCTGATACTGCCGCTCGCCATCTCCGCAAGTATTATGATGATATTTGTGCCGCTGCCGAGCGCATTGATGGACGTGTTTCTATCCCTGAATATCACTCTCGGCGTAATCATTCTGTTAACTTCGTTATACGTTACCAAACCGCTCGATTTCAGTATCTTTCCGACCGTTCTGCTCGCCACGACAATGTTCCGTCTTGTGCTGAACATCGCCTCGACACGGTTGATTTTAAGCCGGGCGCACATTGACGGCGACCTCGCTGCCGGTGCCGTTATCAAGAACTTTGCCGATTTCGTTGCCGGCGGAAATATTATCGTCGGTATAATTATCTTCGCCATTATCTTCATCATTCAATTCGTTGTCATCACCAAAGGTGCCACACGGGTTAGTGAAGTTGCCGCCCGGTTCACATTAGACGCAATGCCGGGCAGACAGATGGCAATCGATGCCGACTTAAACGCCGGTACGATTGACGAACGGGAAGCCCGTCGGCGGCGAGCGGAAATAACGCAATCCGCTGACTTCTTCGGCGCAATGGACGGTGCCGGTAAATTCGTCCGCGGCGATGCCATCGCCGGTATTATCATCACGTTCGTCAATATCCTTGCCGGACTTTTTATCGGAATGGTTTCGTATGAAATGCCGCTGCAAGAAGCACTGACGATTTTTACGAAACTGACGATAGGCGACGGTTTGGTGAGTCAAGTACCGGCTCTGCTGATTTCTATCGGCACAGGTTTACTCGTTACCCGGAGCAGCGAAAGTGTCAATTTGCCGCAGCAGTTTGTTGGACAAATGCTCGGCAGACCCGTCGTTCTGATTTTGACGGCATTCTTTCTGATGGTGCTGATGCTTACCGAGTTGCCGAAAATTCCGCTCGGCTTGATTGCCGGAAGCACGATTGGACTCGCCTTTTTAACAACGAAACAGGCAAAGAAAAAACATATCGAAGAAAAACAAGCGGAAGAAGCCAAAGCGGAGGCACCGGCGGAAGATGCTCCCGAAGATTATCTGAAAGTTGACCCGATGGAGTTAGAAATCGGTGTCAGTTTGATACCGCTTGCCGACCCCGCGCGGGGCGGCGATTTACTTGACCGCATACACCGGCTCCGCAAGGAAGTTGCAGCGGACATCGGCATTGTACTGCCCCGTGTTCGGATACGGGACTCGTTCCAACTCGACCAGATTCAGTACCGGATTAAAATATCGGGACAGCCGATTGCAATGGGAGTGGCGTATCCCGACTTGTACCTGGCAATCGACTCCGGTGTGCAAACGACGGGAACAATACAGGGCATTGACACAGTTGACCCGGCTTTTGGTACACCCGCTCTTTGGATTGAGGAAGCAGCGAAAGACCAAGCGGAAATTTACGGTTATACGGTTGTTGAACCGAATGCGGTCATTGCAACGCATCTTTTGGAAACGATACGCAAACACGCCGACGAAATTCTGACCCGTGATGCAACGCAGGCATTGCTTGATGAATTGAAAAAGACAAGCCCGATGGTCGTTGACGAATTGGTCGGCAAAATTTTAACCGTC
>JAITQJ010000351.1 GCA_031288955.1 Planctomycetaceae bacterium
TTACCGAAGCGGAAGGAAAAGTCGGAATTGTATAATTGGTTACAATTTTTCAAAACGAAAAAAGAGGAGGAATTAGAAATGTTAGCGGCAAACAGTCCGATGATTGGCAAGGCGGTAGGAATTTTGAAAAAGTTATCTGCCGACGAACGGACACGAATGTTAGCGGAGAAGCGGGAAATGCTGCGAATGGACATTTCCGCCTCGATTAAAAGAGGCAGAGCAGAGGGAAAAGCGGAAGGAATAATGGAAGGCGAAATCAAGCGGGCAACAGAAATAGCCCGAAATGCGCTGCGAAAAAATTTGCCGATAGAGGACATAATGGACCTTACCGGACTTTCACGTCACGAAATCGAAAAACTACGATAACATTTTTCCCGCGGAACGGTAATTCTAACTATTTATGTCATCCTTTGAAGAGGCAATTCATTTATTGGAAAACCGCATCAATCTGGAACAACTCCAGACGTTTGCAGCGGAAGATATGACCGGCAGGCTTGATACGCTCCGGCAACTTTTGTCCCTTTTCGGCAGCCCCGAAACAAAGTACCGCACCGTTCACGTCGCCGGTACCAAAGGTAAAGGTTCCGTTTGCGCTTTTCTCGAATCAATGTTTCTTGCCGAAGGGAAACGCGTCGGCACTTTTACGTCGCCGCATCTTTACTCGGTTACCGAACGTATCAGGATTAACGGCGAAGCGTGCAGCAACGAAGATTTTGCTCAACTTGTGTTTTCTGTCTGCGGTAAAATCGAACCGGCAGTCTTGGAAACGTTAACCTATTTCGAGTTAATAACGCTTTTGGGGTTCGTTTATTTTGCTGAACAAAAAATTGACGTTGCCGTCATCGAAGTCGGTCTCGGCGGAAGATTAGATGCAACAAGTATTTGCCGTCCTGATACCGTTGTGATTTCGAGCATCAGTTACGACCATATTATGCAGTTGGGACCGGCATTAGCGTCTATTGCGGCGGAAAAGTGCGGCATCATCAAGCCCCGTATTCCGGTTGTGTCTGCCGTTTTGCACCCTGAAGTCCAAAACGTTGTCCGCTCAAAAGCCAAAGAGGCGAATGCCCCTGTGTATTTTCTCGACGAATCGTTTTTCGTCAAAAGCAGTCTTGCCCCGCAGTCGTCCCGTTTTGCGTTCCGGTTTCAGGCGATGCTGCCGGAATTTCCGCTTGATTATGAAATTGACGGCATTGAATTGTCGATGCCCGGTTCGCATCAAATCCGTAATGCGGCACTTGCGATTGCCGCCCGATTGCTGCTGCATCAACACTTCGCTATGCCCGATGTTCAGTGTGTCCGCGAAGGACTGCAACGTGCGATTTTGCCGCTGCGGGTTGAAATCGTGCATCCGTCCGCTCCAGACAAGCCGGTCATCATTTTGGACGGAGCGCATAACCGGTCATCGGTTCGGGCGTTTATCAAAACCGTGACGGAACGTTTTCCAAACAGGCGGATGTTTTTGGTTTTCGGCGTTTCGATGGGCAAAGATGTCGAAGGAATGATTAGCGAATTAAGCGGTTTCTTTTATCACATTTTTTTAACGCAGTATTCCAACAGCAGCCGGGCATTTCCGGCGGCGGGTTTGAAACGGATATTTGCACTCGACCCCGGCAAGGTACCGCAGGACGACGCAAATGACAGCGGGACGAATTATATGGAGCCGTCGGTATCATTGAATCCGGCTATCTTCGATGCGGTGCGGATGAGTGCGGCGAATTTTGACGAAGAGCCGGCAAACCTTGAGTCGTTTTCTAGTTGCGTTGAAGCCTTGCAGCATTGTTTGCGAATCGCAACGCCCAACGACATTGTTTGCGTTACAGGTTCAATGTACCTCGCCGCCGAATTACGGAAATACATTATAAACCAGTGAAGGAGGGAAAATAAATGTGAATAAGTTTGTACGGAGATGCTGAAAAAAATTCACTCGTATCTCTTCCCTTACCAAATTATGTTTAACGAAAATCACAGCATATTTAATTATACGGCAGACGAACCGGCGCATCCCGTTGGCGGTACTTCGGAACCCCATAAGACATCGCCGCCGCCGATGGTTTCGCGTGCCTTGGCTATCTGCGCCTCAATGGTCATCGTACTGGCAGGTGTTAAAGCCGCCAGCGGGCTGCTCGGACCGATTATGCTCGCTCTGTTTCTCGCCATCATACTGCTGATACCGCTGCGCTTTTTGCAGCGGAATCACGTTCCGGCATTTCTGTCATATCTCCTCGTCATCGGCGGTGCCATCGCATTGTTTATCGTTCTGACATATTTTATCGGAAAATCGCTCAACGAATTCATCGGTAAGATACCGGCATACAAAGACCGCTTTACCGAAAAATATACGCAAGTCGAAAAGCAGTTTGAACGTTTCGGTTTCGTCATCGGCAACCTGACTGAAACGTTAAAACAAGGCGGGAACATAGAACCGGTAAAGAAACCGGAAACATCTGCCTCTGATGAAGCAGTGGTAACGAAGGCACCGGAAACGGCTGCAATTCCTGCCGGCATCGTAAAACAGGAAAAAGAACCAGAGAAAAATGTTGTTAAAAACGTTACACAAGACGATAAAGAAGAAGACAAAAAAGAAATAGTTTCTGACAACGCCGAACAAGACAAGAACACTTCGGATGATGACCCAACGGACGAAGAAAATTCGGAGCCGGTTGTGCCGTTTTTTTCGCGGACTCCGTCCATCGACAAGGAGTTGCCGAGTGTGAAACCGGAAGATGTCGAAAAATGGGTACGCAATGTTCACGATGAAAGTCCGTCACTGATAACACTCGACCCGCAAAACGTGATGTATTGGATTGCGAATGTTTTTTTGCAACTTCGGCATCTTGTCGAAAGCGGTTTTCTTGTTCTGATTTTTACGGTATTTATGCTTTTTGAAGCATCGCAATTTTCGGCAAAAGTCGATAAAGCCTTCGGTAAAGAAGGGGCGATAAACAATCATCATTTGCATCAGATAGCCCGCGATATTCGGCGTTATTTGGTTTTGAAAACGATAGTCAATTTTGCGTCGGGCGGGGCGGCAATGTTTGTTTATTGGCTTTTCGGTGTACCGGCTTGGTTTTTCTGGGGTATCATTGCATTTTTTCTGTATTACATACCGAACATCGGCGGCACGTTAGCGGCGGTGATACCGGGCATTTTGATATTCGTCAATTACGATTTGCCGGGAGTATTCCTGTACGGAATGTGTTTGATAGCAATCGAATGTACGATTGCATACGGTTTTGAACCGCGTTTTTTGGGACACGGTTTAGGGCTTTCAACGGTTGTCATTTTGTTAACGTTGGTGTTTTGGGGCTGGATACTCGGACCTATCGGCTTGTTCCTTGCCGCCCCGTTAACGGTGATGATAAAAATTATATTGCAGGCGTTTCCTGAAACAAAATGGATAGCGATAATGCTCGATGACCGCCGGGCGGTAAATCAAAGCGGGGGATAATGGAAAGTTGGCGCAGCGAATTAACCGGTTCTTTTACCGATGCGGCGGTGCTGCGGCGGCATTTGGATTTGCCGGCGACGAACGTTACAACGGATTATCCGCTTCTCGTTCCGCTGCCGTTTGTTCGGCGAATGCAGTGCGGCAATCCGGCAGACCCGCTGCTCCTGCAAGTGCTGCCGATGCCTGAAGAATTAGAGAGAGTGTCCGGTTTTTCGGCAGACCCGCTCAATGAATCTGCCGCAGAATCAGCAGCAAGCGGCATCTTGGTCAAATATCCGCATAGGGCATTGGTACTGGCTTCGCCGGTATGCGGAATTCATTGCCGTTTTTGTTTCCGGCGTAATACACTGCCGCAGAAAGACAGAGGTTTCTGCAATTCCTTCCGGCTCCGCTTCGTTACCGATGACATTGACGAAATCATCTTAAGCGGCGGCGACCCGCTGATGTTAAGCGATGAAGAACTCGGCGGACTTTGCCGGCAAATAATTAAAATGCCGCACATTAAACGGCTGCGGATTCACAGCCGCCTGCCGGTGGTTTTGCCGAAGCGGATAACAACGCAACTGAATAAGGTGCTGGATTTGCCGATACAGGTGTATTTGGTGCTGCACGTTAATCATCCGAACGAATTAGATGACGAATTGGCACAGCGTCTGCGGTTGCTGCGTTCGCCGGTTCTGTTATCACAGTCGGTTTTACTTCGGCGCATCAATGACGATGCGGACACGTTGGAGCAACTGTTTAGACGGTTGACGGATTTAGGAATTGTTCCGTATTATTTGCATCAACTTGACCGGGTACAAGGTGCGGCGCATTTTGAAGTTACACCGGAATTAGGCTGCCGGTTGATGAGCGAATTGCGGTCTCGTCTATCCGGCTATGCCGTTCCAAAATATGTCCGCGAAGTTCCCGGTCAGACGTGCAAGGAAAACGTGGAAGTTGCCGCCGGTAAAGGTAACGTGAAGCGGTCAATTCCACAGAATAATTAACACGGAACCGAGTATCGTTATAACAGAGGCAGCCAGTTTTTGATATATCTTTGTTTCATAAAAAAACAGCCAGCCGTAAAAAACGGTCAGGACGGCAGACAACTGAAATAAAGCCAAAGCATAACCGACCGGCATATGAGCGAAAACATAATACGTTGTTCCCTGCGTCAATCCGACCGAACATATCAAACCGGCATAACATAAGAATTGGGCGTAAGCCCGCTTCCATTCGCTTCGCAAACAAATTTCGTTATGCCGTTCCCACAAGGGGAAAAAAATAAACGCAAATACTGCTCCTCCCCAACACCAAACAACAAATGCCGTCTGAACATCGGAATATAAAATGATTTTCTTTATAAAGACGGCTTCAATCGCTGAAAAAATCATTGAGACTATTCGGTCGCGCACATCGGAACGCAATAAGATATTCCGCAAGAAATGACCGGTTGCGGAGCCGGAGTCGAGGGCATAATAACTTCCGCCGACAATGAGAGCGACTCCTAACAGTCCGGCAACATTCGGGATTTCACCGAGTAGAATGATACCGAAAATAATTCCGACGATAGATTTGTAAGCGTTTATCGGTCCGAGAACGGATAATTCTCCGCTGCGGACTGCCTTGACAAGAAAACCATTACCGAATGCGGCTAACACACCTATCAATACCGAGTAAATCCAAAAGGCAAACGGAAACGTGAACCAAGGAATTGAATACGCAGCGGGAATTGTTACAGCAGAAATGCCGAGATAAGTCAAAAAAGTAATGAACAGCGGCGGCTGTCCGCTGTTACAAATCCGCTTTTGAAAAACATTGGATAACGGGTTAACAAGAATTCGTAACGCAACGGCAATGAATGTGAACATTCTACGGCAACCGGTTAATCAGTGTTTCGTTGAGGTACTCAAGACGTACATTACGCCGAAGGCATCGGTAATCACAGACAATTTATTCATTTGCCGTCACGGTCAATTTGTTTTCAACCCGGTCAATTCCGGGTTCAAGAAGAATTAACTGCCTTGCCAACTTGCTGTCCCGTTCTGATTTGACTGTGCCGGTCAACGTTACCACCGTTCCCGACGGCGTTTGCTCAATGTTCACCGATTCACCCTGCAACCCCCGTATCCGTTGCAAATGTGTCTGCATTGCCGTTATCCGCTGCGCTGTCTGCGGACGGACATAATCGAAATCCGTTACCGCCGACGAACGCACCAACTGCTGGCTGTTGCTGCTGCTCGTCCGGTTCGTTAAATTGCGGTTTGTTGTTGTCCGCCGGGTTGTCGAAGCCGTTGTCCGCCGGGTTGTCGTTGTTGCAGAGCGGCTGTTCGTGCTGTTTGCCGGAGCAAATGAATCATAGATTTCGTCCACACCGACAAAGCCGCCCGGCGCACTGGAACCGATAAAGCCCCGGCTCGAATTGTCTTCCAAGCCCTGATACGTTGGTGTTTCAACCGTTTCCGAAAAAGCGGAACTGTCCGTTGAACCGGAAAAAGCCGAATCACTGCTGCCGGTACTGGAAGTAGTGCCGGTGCTGTCCGTGTTGCTGCCGTTTCCGCTCTGGGCGAGAACAACCGCCGGCAATAAAAGTATCAGGCTTAAAACACAATACACGAAACACAACACGCCGAACGGAGGAAGCGGGTGTAAAACCGCCTGCTGTTCCCATTCACTGCTGTCATCAAATAAATGCTGTTCCATTCTGCACTCCATTATAGTTGATACGGTAAAAAAAGGGACACGGCTTCCTGCCGCATACCTGCCTTAACACTGCGCAACCGGTAAAGTTCCGTTTAATACAGCAGGACTTCCCATCCCTTTGTTTATCGTATAATCGGGACAACAGAATTGAAACGAAAAACCGGCAAATCGGGAAAATTGAACATTTCCGTCAATTCCGTTATCGCATTGATACAGTTAGGAAAAATAGGCAACGCCGCTCTTACTCTTTTTGCGTACCACGCCGCGGCTTCGGCGGAAACACCGGCTCCACCAGCGGTTCAGCAACGTCCAGCAACAATTCCTTGTTCTTGCCCTTCACCACCTCAACTTCCAGCGGCGTAGTTTCCGGCGACCGGTATGCTAACGGCATCGTGTCCGCCGCAGGAGCCAAACCGTCTATCGTAAAATCGGCTTCGGCAAATTTGCCGAGAACCACCTTGTACTTGCCCGGATACACCCCGTCTCCGGCTTTCAATGTCGTCAAAACAAACGAGCCGTCCGCCGCCGTAACCGCAGACGCTGGACGCTTTGCAGGGTCTTTTTCCACAGGGGAAAAAGACACCACGACACCAGCAGCCGGCTGCCCTTGCAGCGTTACCTTGCCCTTAACCTGATACAAACCGGACAACCGGCTGCTGTTGCACCCGGCAGCGAGCAACACCAATAATAGCGTAATCGTAATTAAATGTCTCATCGTTAGTTGAATGAATAATGAATAATGAATAATGAATAATGAAAAATGAATAGTTGTAATGAATGGAAAATGGAAAACGGATAATCAGGACACGATTCTATACCGAACAC
>JAITQJ010000416.1 GCA_031288955.1 Planctomycetaceae bacterium
CGGAATGATTTACTCAAAATGCTATCGAAAAGAAGTCGAAGGTTTCATAAATCTGCCCGGATACAAAGATGGAAAAGCCTATTTGGAATATTGTCCGGGCTTCAATCCGTTCCTTCAAATGGAAGGTATCGCCAAGTGGAGTATCACGATTGAATACGGAACGAGTACAGTCGATTCTTGGTCGGGCGTTCCCTATTACCGAGACTGCATTATTAATCCGCTTGCCGGAAACGGTACCGAAAGTTTGATAAGCGGCTACTGGAATCCCTGCCTGACGAAAGAGCCGGACCTTGTCTTTATTCCTGTGCCTGACGCAAACGGCGAATACGTAGAAGGTGTAGGCAACTTAAAACTCATCTATGATACAGATGTTTTGTACATTCCGAGTGATTATCAAAATGTCAAGGGCGAGTATGCAACAGTTCCGTTTAAGACGGAAGTAATGTTATCGCAATGTACGACCAGCAGTTATGGATATGGAGGTCCGGTGGTAACAACCATAACCTGGACTGCTTACGGCGGAATCGCACAGGTGGGAAATCTTCAAGTTTACGGAACAACAGGATACCGTTTTTACGAAGAGATAAAGTATGACGGCACTCAAGTTGTTAAGCGGACACAGCGGCTGGCATACACCGTTGAAAATGTTCAAGGAGCGTACAGTTCAATCGATTGGGGCAACAGCGACTGGGAAACAACAAATTGTATCGGCGGGATTAATTGGGTAACATCGCAATCTTCTTACGATTGCGTGACGAAAAAAACCAATTCATCAACGCGGTTTAACCGCATTACCGGCAGAGCCGAAAACGGTGCAATTCTTACCACACAGATGCTGGTTGTCGAACGAAACGACCCTGTTTATAACGGAACGAAGATTGCCTATTACAAGCCGGTAAAGATTTTTGAAGGGTATCCTGCCAACTATAACTCCGACAAAAGTGAAAGCTTTCAGTGCTGCGGCAGTGAGAAACATACGTGGAGTTTCAAAACAGACAAAATTCTCATCTCTTTAAATCCGATAACCTTCCGAACAGATTCGACGCTGGCTTATAACGGCGTTACAGTCATCACCTCAACGCACACGGACTCCGTTCCCGCCCCTTCATTCGGCTGCTGCGGAAAATACGGCTGGCTCATCGAACCGCAAGAGGACGAAAGCAAAAAGTATTCTATCTATCACAAGAGAGAACTGCTTATCACGGTCATTGACAAGGCGCCGGTATGCCTTTGCGATACCGGATACAGTTCAACAGCCGACCCTATCGGTCTGATAATCGGCAGCGATTACTATATCGGTTCTGAAAAAGTCACAGAATGGAACGTGCCTAACGGCTATAGCGAAGGCTTTCAGGTATCAATGCCGCAGTTTTATTCCCGTGTTGCCGTCTGTCCTGATGAAACAGGCTGCTTTGATGTGCAGCCGATACCGGCAAGTTTGCAGATGCAGCGGTGCTGCGGCAGTATGCTTGCACTCGGCTGTTATAAGACCGCAAAGAACGATTTGGTCAGTCAAGCGATAAAATGGACGGCAATCGGCAATGGTCTTGATATACAATGGGTATCAGAAGCGATTGAGGTCAACGCTAACGCTTTCGATATGGAAGGCAACCCTGTCTATCTTGAAGGTGAAACCGAATGGGAAGACTTTAGCGAACCGCCGACACCGACATTTGTTTGGAAACGGGCAATCAATCCGGTCAGCGGAAAAATCAATAACGCTCAAGAGCCGGGCGGATACAAAGTGAAAATCATCGACCGGAAAGTAATGATTTTACTTGCCGAAGGCAGCGGCTATCAAATCCTGTCCGAAGACCCGTACATTGACGACATTAACTGCTGCAACGTGAATCGTGGATATAACCGCGAGGCGGAAATGCTGCAAGGCTGGGATTTTACGCCGGACAAACCTTCCTGGTATTACGCGACACGGATTGATAGTTGGGACGATTTACTGCTTTGGTCGAAACAGCGCACTGAGTGCGGCGGACTCGATATTGACCCGAACCCTAGAGGGCTTTCACGGTGCGTTGCCGGAGTTGAGGCTTGGACAAAGCGGAGTTTGGATTACGGCGATTACGGAAAACCGAACCCGAAAAGTTTTAGTGCGGAAATGTTCGCCCGCTATCCGAACAGGGGCGTTTACGTTTGGTCGGGCAGCGGCAGCCTGTACAGTGAAATTCAAGAGGAAGACGGCAATAAAACCATAGAGGAATACTTTGCGGAATACGAACATCCCGCCGCTTACGATGAGGATACGGCGGGCAAGTACATCTTTTTCAATGACCGCTTTGCAATCCCGCCGGGCGAGACGATGTATCCTATCAAGCGTTCGGCGGACGAACTGAAAGCCCCGCTGCACTGCATTGGGCGGCAGATTTTTCGCGACGAGATGGGGAATATCACGATTGAGAACAAATCAGATATGCTCTTGTTTAACAGCGGCGGAGTGTATCACGTTTTTGACGATTTCGGCAGAACGGACTACGATGCTCAAACGTTTAAGAAGTTGTAACGAAAATGAAACTATGCTCACTTGCGAAAAAGACGGGCAAGCCTTGCGGCTTGCCGCACGGCGGCGGCAAGTCGCTGCAAATCACCTGCGAACATTCGCCGACAGGCTGCTTGCGGGACTGTGAAGGCTGCGGACACTTTTCGGCAGTCGAAGCGGCTGCGCCGCCGAAACAATACAACGCTTACGGCACATCAACAATTTCGTACCGCAGCGTTGCCGCATACAACGCTTACGGCAGGGCAACGGGCGGCTGTAATTGCGGAGGGAACTGATAGGTTGCTATTCTACGGCTTGTAAAGTTTCATTTTCATTATAAAATTGCCGGTGTAGTTTTATCGTTGATTAGGCGAAGTCCTGGTTTGCGGTGAGCCGTTACTCTTTCGCAGTGTCCATTGTGTTTGAGTAACGGCTTTTTTTATTTTTTTTC
>JAITQJ010000361.1 GCA_031288955.1 Planctomycetaceae bacterium
CCGGCGGCTGGAAACACAGGGAGTCGGACATTTGCTCTGGGAATTTTCACTGCCGGCAATTTGCGCCGCCGTTGTTAACGCCCTGCAAGGTATCATCAACCGAATCTTCGTCGGACAAACTCTCGGTGAAGTCGGAATGGCTGCCGTTACCGTCACGTTTCCCATCATCACGATTATGCTCGCCGTGGGAATGACCGTCGGCATCGGCTCCAATACGCTTATCTCGATTCGCCTCGGTGAGAAAAAAAATAAAGATGCCGAAGAAATTGTCGGACAATCGCTCTTTCTTTTTATCCTTTTCGGCATCGCCTTTATGCTCTTTGGACTCCTGTTTCAGGAACCCCTGCTGCGTTTGTTCGGCACAAGCGACCGTGTAATGCCGCACGCCAAAATGTATCTGTCCGTGATGGTCTGCGGCGCATTCTTTCACGAAATATCTTTCGGAGTCAACAGTTTTTTGCGCAGCGAAGGCAAACCGAAAACGGCAATGATAACAACCGTCATTATGGTGCTGCTCAATATCTTTTTCGATTATTTATTTCTCATCGTTCTGCGTACCGACATTTGGGGAGCCGCATTGGCAACGATACTGTCGCAGATTTGTTCATCCGCCTTCGTTGCGTGGCATTACATTTACGGCAACACCTTGCTCCGCTGGCGTTGGAAATACATACGCTGGAACACAAGACTGGCAAAAGAAGTGTTTATTCTCGGAATGCCGCCGTTTCTGTTTCAGGCGGTGACGTGTGTGATTCAAACAATACAAATACGGCAGATAGCGTACTACGGCAATCAGTACGGCGAACAGCACGGCTTCGCACACGGCGGCGATGTCGCCATTGGAGCGTTCGGCATAGTATTTGTTGTCTGGATGCTGACGATATTTCCGCTCATCGGTTTGAATCAGGGGGCGCAATCTATTATCGGCTACAACATCGGAGCGAAACTTTACCGGCGTGTTGAGCGGGCGTTGAATCTGACGTGGATATCGGCATTTGTCTTTGCCTTGGTTTGTGCCGTGATACTGTACGTTTTCCCTGAAACGCTGTTGTCTCCTTTTATACCGGCAGAGGACGGCGAGATGATGTTAATGCTCGGCTGCCGGGCAACGCGGTTTTTCGTGCTGTTTTTTCCGGTCGGAGCCATTGTTGTCGTTATGACAGGCTATTATCAGGCAATCGGCGAAGCAAAGACGGCGATTATTTTATCGCTGATTCGTCAGGCTGTGATGCTGATACCGGCACTGATTTTTTTACCGCTGTATCTTGGTTTGGACGGCATTTGGCTTTCGATACCGATATGCGATGCCGGCACATTCATTCCCGTTGCCGTCCTGTTATGGCTCGAACGGCGGCGGCTGCGGCGGCTTGCCGGTTAACTTTACTTTTGAAACCAAGTGTCGTGCAGTTTTTGCAGGTCGCCGGCACTGTCTGCAAAGTCGGCATCCGCCAATGCCGTACACAGAATATCCGGCAAGATGAATATCTCGACCGGACGCGGCGGCTGATATTTCTTGATGACGCTTTGCAGCAAGGTCTTCACCTTTTTATCCAACTCGTGATACTGACACACTTCGTCAAAAAGCGGTCCCTGTCCAACTCGCGGTCCAAATATGCCCATAAAAATTGCAATATACAAAAACGGGTTTGTTCTTTTTTCCTCTCCGACTGTTGTCGTTGCTCCGTGACCGGGATAAATAACCGTACTGTCCGGCAGCGATAAAATCTGTTTTTCAATCGCCGGTATCTGTACCGCCGGGTCGCCGTCGGGAAAATCGCTTCTGCCGATACTGCCGCGAAAAATCACATCGCCGGAAAAAAGCAGTCCTTTCGGTTCTGCCGCTATGTAATAGACAACGTGTCCTTTGCTGTGTCCGGGTACGTGCCGCACTTCAATACGGATGCCTGCCAATTCCAGCACCGCCCCGTCCCGAAGCAGCACGTCGGCGGTTCCAACGGTTAAATCGAAACCGAAAGATGCTGACAGATTTTTATGTGCATCGGTTAACTTTTCGTTATCTAGTTCACCGGCGTAAACCTTGCAAGACGGCGAAAGACTTTTAACAACGGGAATACCGGCGATATGGTCGCCGTGACCGTGCGTAATCAGGACAGCAACGGGATTCAGGCGGCTCCGCTGAAGCGTTTCGGCAATGGCACCGTCATCTAAACCGGGGTCAATAACGAGACAATCGTTATTACCTTTTTGATGAACGATGTACGTTTGCTCCTGAAATGACTCGCACAAAACGGAAATGACGGCAATATCTGATAACTGCATAAAAAAACAGGACAACGTCTCCGGCTCTTTGTTGACTCAAAATTCTATTTCTTCGTGTTCTTTGTGCGTTCGCCGCCCCGGATTCGTTTGCCCGGATGTGCTTCGCTCTCCTCGATAATCCGAAGGAATAAGTCTTCAAGCGTCGTCGAAGGATTACCGCTGTAAAGCAGTTCGGCGTTTTTGTCCTCTTCGATGACTTTCAGAATCTTCTGTTTTGATTCGCTGCTCAAATTTGCCGTGCGGATTTCAAATTCGTCTGAAACTTTCAACAGGTCATCAACCCGTCCGAGTTCCTTCAGTTCGCCCTGATACAGGATTCCGATGCGGTCGCAAACATCCTGAACATCTGCCAGAAGATGCGAAGACATAATAATCGTCTTACCCTGTTTTTTCAGGTCAAGGATTAAGTCCTTCATATTCCGCGTACCAATCGGGTCAAGACCGCTGGTCGGTTCGTCAAGGAGTATCAGGTCGGGGTCATTTATCAACGCCTGCGCCAAACCGATGCGCCGCGCCATACCTTTGGAGTATTCGCGAAGTTGACGTTTCTTTGCCGATTCGAGACCGACCATACTGATTAGTTGTGCAACGCGCTGCCGGCGGACAGCACCCGTCAAACTGAAGAGTCTGCCGTAAAAGTCGAGTGTTTCCTCGGCATTGAGAAAGCGGTAAAGATAAGATTCTTCGGGAAGATAACCGATGCGGGCATTTTTGCTGACATCGGAGGCACTTTTGCCGAGCATCAAAACATCGCCGCTGGTCGGAAAAAGAAGACCAAGAAGAAGTTTGATAGTCGTTGTTTTGCCGGAACCGTTAGGACCGAGGAGTCCGAACACTTCGCCTCTGTGAACCTGGAGGTCGAGTGCTTTGAGGGCGCGGACTTTCTGTCTTCCCCAAAAGTCACGGTAAATTTTGGTCAAATTGCGGGTTTCGACAACAATTTCAGGATTGTTACTCATTGCGTTTCAGTAAACAAACAATACGAACGAAAGAAATACTTGCACCGCCATTGTACAGCATTTTGAAATGCTTGTAAAGTATTTTTGAGAAAAAAAGCCGGCGGCGGACCGGAAGCATTGAAAACGGCTGAACGGGACAAACGTCCGGCGTTGAAAAAACAGACTTTTCTTTTTATAACTATCTTTATGGATTCCCAAATGATGAAGCAGTTAGAAGCGGTACGGCAGCGGATTAGACGGGCTGCCGAAAAAAGCGGACGCACGGAAAACGACGTGCAAATCGTTGCCGTCAGCAAGTACGCCGCTATCGGCGACGGAATTATTGACGAATTTCTCGAAAATGGTTTATGCAGTCTCGGCGAATCAAGACCGCAATTATTGTATGAAAAAGCAAAATATCACGCTGGAAAAACAATACACTGGCATTTAATCGGACAATTACAGCGCAACAAAATACGCCGGATACTGCCCTTGATAACGCTGATTCACAGTATCGATTCGCTGAAACTCGCCGAAGCCGTCAACCGGATTGCCGAAGAAGACGGTATAGAAACGGTGCATTGTTTGCTCGAAATTGCCGTTTCGCAGGACGCGAATAAAACCGGTTTCAAAATAACAGACGTGCCGGAATTATCCGGCAAACTCGCCGCATTAAAACACCTTTCGATTGATGGTTTAATGACACTGGCAAGTCTGGAATCCGGCGAAAAACAAACACATCAGGAGTTCGCTTCGCTGCGGAAACTTGCCGAAACACTGCGGCAGCACGGTTTGCCGCCGAATATGCCGCTGCACACGTTGTCTATGGGGATGAGCGGCGACTTTGAAACTGCCGTTGAGGAAGGAGCAACGTGTGTTCGGCTCGGTTCTGTTTTGTATCCGGGAAATGAAATAGGGAGGCATCAATGAACGTTTATAAATATCATCCGCGCCGCTTTGGTGCATTTCATTCTGTCTATCCCGTCATCAGCCGGCGCAGCGGCGGCTTATCGCTGGGAGTCAATTTGAGTCCGACCGGTCTTTGTAATTTCGCCTGCGTTTATTGTCAGGTTATTGCCGAAACGGACGCTGCCGCTGATAATACCGTTGCGGCAGCGGTGCGTGATGAGTCACCGCCGTTTCTTGACCAACTGGAGAACGAACTTCGGCAACTGACGGCTTCGTACAACGATGGTTCGCTGTTCAGCGGTACTTATCTCGAATCGACTCCGCCGGAAAAGCGTGAACTGCGGGACATCGCTTTCAGCGGCGACGGCGAACCGACGTTGTTTCCGCAATTCGATGAAGCCGTTGAGCGTATCATTGCCGTTCGGAACGAACTCTGCAAGCCGGATGTGAAAATCGTTTTGATAACCAACGCTTCGACGCTGCACGTTGAGCCGGTCAGAAACACTTTGGCAGTGCTGCGGCGGGGCAACGGCGAAATTTGGGCGAAACTTGATGCCGGAACGGCAGAGTATTTCCAAAGGGTATCGCAATCCAAAGTACCGTTTGATAAGATACTGACGAATTTGCAAACGTTTACGCAGACACAACCGGTTATCATACAGACGTGTTTTTTTAATCTGCACGGTCAGCCGCCGGACGAAAACGAAATTGGAGCGTATGCGGAGCAGTTGAATAAACTGCACTGCATTGAATACATTCAACTTTATACGGTTGCCCGTAATGTTCCTGAACCTTGGGTACAACCGTTGACGCAGCCGCAACTTGACGGCATTGCCGAGGCGGTCGAATGTCTGACGGACAAAGAAGTCCGCCGGTTTTATTAGCACCCAAAAGCGCAAGCAATTTTGCTTGCGCGGGGACGGGTAAAATGTTCAAAAATTGACATTACATTCCGCCTGTAAAAAACGTTAATAACTTGCAGCCGCCCAAAATAGGTGCTACAATGTCCCGAACACCCCTTATCCCTTTAACCAACTTGTTCAGAATGGGTATCCGTTTCAAACTCCTGTCATTGACCATCTTCGTAACGATTGTCCTGATTGGTGTCGTCGTTACATTCAGTTCGCTGCGGTTTGCCGCCTTCGTCGCCTCCAGTATCGAGCATAACGTTCAGAGTGTATCCCGTGATGTCGAATATGAACTTGATATATTCAAAAGTATGGCACTCGTCCAGACACAGTCGCTTTCGTACAATCTCGCCGTTATCAATGCGACGAAAAGCAAAGACCGTGAGGCTATCCTCAAAATCTATCAGGATTTGAAATTATCGCCTAAAGTCGAGTTTTTAACCGTCGTTGACCCGAAAGGCATCGTCATTTTACGTTCGTCCAATCCGGCAAAGTTCGGCGATTCTCTCGGAGCAGCCGCCTGTGTTCATCACGCCCTCGAAAAAGGAGAAGCAAATGTCGGTTATGAAAGCACCAAGGGGATTCCAATGTCGATTCGTGCTGCCGCTCCGATTTATGATTTAGACGGCAAAACGCTGCTCGGCATAATTTCGTGCGGATTTCGTCTTGACAGCAAAGAATGGGTGAAATATCTGCACGATAAGTATAACGCTTATGCAACAACATTCGTCGGTAAATTGCGGTACGTGACCACGATTCTCGACCCGGCAACCGGGGAACCTGCCGCCGGAACCGAATTAGACTCGGAGCCGATTATTAAAACGGTGTACGACGAAGGAAAAGTATATCACGGCGATGCGATGATTTTCGGTCAGCCGTTTAAGGTCTGTTACATTCCGGCAAAAGACAGCGCAGGCAAAACCATCGGGGCTGTTTTTGCCGGCTTTCCGCTTGCTGAACTGCGGGCGGAAATTCGTCATAACGTTGTTTCCTGCATTGCGATTGCCGCAGTCGGTACGGTTATTTTTGCCGTTCTGATTAGTATTCTCGTAACGAGAATCGTCGGACCGATTCGGCAGATGACCGCCGCCGCTAATTCGCTCGCTGTCGGTAATCTCGATATTGATATTGATGTCCGCAGTAAAGACGAATTAGGCATTTTATCGCAAGCCTTTACGAAAGTTGCAGAATCGCTGAAAATGAAATGCAACGTAGCGGTACAGATTGCCAAGGGGGACTTAACGACTTGGGTGCCGCTGGCATCGCCGAAGGATGCGCTGGGTATTGCTTTTATTGATATGCGTTATGCGTTCTATGATTCACTCAAGGACCTGACGAAACTGGCGGCGACGATTCACAGCGAAGGCGACCAGTTAGAGCAGAATAACGAGCGGCTCGTTGCCAATTCGACCGAAAGTGCTTCACAACTTAAAGCGGTATCCGGCGATGTGGCAAAACTCGACAGGGAAACGCAGGAAAGTTCCAAAGGTGCCGCAGAAGCCGAAAAACATTCAGAAGATGCTTCAAAGGGCGTTATTGCCGGACGTGATAAAATGTCCAAGATGGTCGAAGCGATGAATGCCATCACGAAGAGTTCAAACGAAATCAAGAACATTATCAAGGTTATTGACGACATTGCGTTCCAGACGAATCTATTAGCATTGAATGCGGCAGTGGAAGCCGCCCGTGCCGGAACGCACGGCAAGGGTTTTGCCGTTGTTGCCGAGGAAGTCCGCAATCTGGCGGCAAGGAGTGCCAAAGCCGCCAAGGAAACGGCGGCGTTGATAGAACAGTCTATTGGTCAGGTTTCGGTCGGCGGTCGGATTGCCGGTGAAACGTCGGAATCGCTTAATCAGATTGCCGAACAGGTGCAGGAAGTTACAGTGATTATTGCCAATTTGAGTGAACAGTCGGCAAAGCAGGCACAGACGCTTCGAGAGGTCAACACGGCGGTCAGTCAGATAGTTGATACCGTAACGCATACGACGGAGACAATTACCGAAGATGCAGGTGCGGTGCAGAGTTTGGCGGTAACAGCGCGGCAGTTGGAAAAAATAACACAGCACTTTACGACGAACGATACGGGCAAGGTAACGGTGCCGTCGGATGACCCCGGCTTTTTACCGGTGCGGGACACACATCACCCCGAAGGTCAGCACAACAGTAAAAATTAAGACTTTAGACAAGTATATCCCGTAGAAACATACTATAAGCCGGTGCGGTGCAATCACGGTATTCGTGTTATTTGCAGAAAGCCGGTTTTTAGAATTTGCCTGTTACGCAAAGTGAAAGACGTTACATTATTCCGCCGCAGGTTGCTCGATTGGTATGCGGTAAATGCCCGGACTCTGTCCTGGCGGGGTGCCGGCGACCCGTATCTTGTTTGGGTCAGCGAAATAATGTTACAACAAACGACCACACAAACCGTCGAAGGATATTTTAACCGTTTCATCACAGCGTTTCCGACAATTCAATCGCTTGCCGCAGCGGAATTAGACAGTGTTAATCGGCTCTGGGAAGGACTCGGTTATTACCGCCGGTGTTCGCAACTGCATCAGGCGGCAAAGATTATCGTGAATCAATACGGCGGTGTTTTCCCCCGCAATGAAGATACTGTACGAAAATTGCCGGGCATCGGCAGATACACCGCCAATGCGGTTTTGTCGATTGCCTTTGACCGGCAGTTGCCGATTCTCGAAGCGAACACGCAGCGGCTTTACGCAAGATTGACGGCTTTGCGAAGCGACCCGGCAGAGAAAAAAGCGAACGATGCACTTTGGCATTTTGCCGAATCGCTGCTGCCGAAAACCGGTTCGGGACGTTTCAATCAGGCGTTAATGGATTTGGGCAGTCTCGTTTGTACGGCGAAAAATCCGCTGTGTTTATCGGATGCTGTGTTATTCGGCAGGGGCAGTGTGTGTCCGGCTGCCGGTTTTTGTCAGGCGGCAAAACTGGGGTTGCAAAAGGATATTCCGTTACAAAAAATTAGGGAACGTGCCGCCGAATGTTCGGAATTAGCGGTATTGATAAACCGCCGCAGCCGGACGCTGCTGGTGCGTTATCCGCAGGGAGTCCGCTGGGCGGGACTTTGGGATTTTCCGCGAACTGCCTTTGAAGCGGCGGACACCGTTGGCAAAAAATTAGCGGCGATGACGGGTTATCACATTTTGCTTGGCGAAGACATTACGGTTTTGAAACATTCGGTAACGAAGTACCGTATTACGCTGCATTTTTGCCGCGGCGTGATTACCGGACATAAAAACGCCGCACAATACGAAACACGTTGGGCAACGGCAGACGAGATGCAAACGCTGCCGATGAACTCGACGGCAAGAAAATTAGTGCGTCTAATAAGCGGTTAAAACAAAAACTGCTATCTTACGATAGAGGCTCGGATAATTTCCCGTTCCCTGACCTCAATTTCTACTATTCATTTCGCTGTCATTTCATTAGACTGACGAAATTTCTTGAAGTCCGGGTCTTCAACGTCAATAAAAACATAGACATAAACAACAGGCTCATTTTTGCTGGATGTCGATAACC
>JAITQJ010000033.1 GCA_031288955.1 Planctomycetaceae bacterium
TTGAAGCCTTTTGGCGGTGTTTTCCCGCGTCGGCAGGCTTGACCGCCGCTTGGTTCTGCCAAACGAAAACTCGCAAAGTTTAATGGTTGTGCTTCGCAAACCTTTATGTTACACTTAAAGGAATGTGAGTTCCGTTTCAATCACAGAAAAGAAAATCTATACAATATCGTCAAAAAATTACTAAAAAATACGGGAGATGCTAGGCAAGAGCCACGAACAAATGTCAAGGGGGAATGTTTTTATTTTCTCGTTTTGGGATACATCGGGGGCGTACGCCCCTCGCTCTTGCAGGTAAAACTCATCTGTGCTATACTGAATTGCGAAATGAAAATATCGTTGCCGAATAAGCCCATTAAAGGCTGCGAAAAACTTCGCCTGCAACTTTGATGGTTTGCCTGACTTCGTCCGCAGTGACGGCAGTTGACATAAAGAACGTTTCAAATTGGCTGCACGGGAAATAAAAGCCCCGCTCAAGCATTCCCCTGAAAAATCCGGCGTATCGCTCCGTGTTACACGCCGCTGCCGTCTGCCAATCCGTTATCCCGCCCGCAAAAGCACTGCCGCTCGAACTCGTCGCCGTCGAACGTTCAACCTTGCCCCCGTTCAGCGAAACATCTTCAATCCGGTACTTCGCCGCATCGCCGTGCGGTTCCTTCAAGAAAAAGAGCGTCATCATTGAGCCAATCTGCGCAATATGGACAGGTATGCCCGCCGCCCGCGCCTCGTCTTCAAATCCCTCCGCAAGCATTGTCATATTCCTCTCCAAAGACATAAACACATTCGGCTGCAGCAGCGTTTGCAGCGTAGCAATTCCCGCCGCCATTGCTAAGGGGTTGCCCGAAAGCGTTCCAGCCTGAAAGACTTTACCCGCCGGCAGCACGTTGTCCATAATATCGGCTCTGCCGCCGTAAGCCCCGACAGGCAAACCGCCGCCGATAACCTTACCGAGCGTTGTCAAATCCGGTGTAATACTGAACCGCTGTCCCGCACCGGCTTTGCCTGCCCGATAACCGCTCAACACTTCATCGAATATCAGTATTGCCCCGCTCTCCTGCGTCACGTGGCGAAGTTCATAGAGAAAATTAGAACTGCCGATGACGCAGCCCATATTACCGGCAACAGGTTCGACAATCACGGCGGCTATGTCTTTGCCTGCCGCTGCAAAAGTCTTTTTAAGCGTTTCGACATCGTTGTACGGCAGGAGCAGTGTATCCTGTACACTTCCCGGTGTTACTCCCGGTGAATTCGGCACGCCGAGCGTGGCAGCACTGCTGCCGGCGGCAACGAGAAGAGAATCAACGTGACCGTGATAATTACCGATGAACTTGACGATTTTCGTTCTGCCGGTGAAACCGCGTGCCAAACGGACGGCAGACATTGCGGCTTCTGTGCCGGAATTGACGAAACGGATTTTCTCAATCGACGGTACGCTGCCGATGATAATTTTTGCGAGTTCATTTTCTAGTTCGGTCGGTGCGCCGAAACTTGTACCGTTGAGAATTTGCGTTTGCAGTGCGGACACAACGGCGGGATGTCCATATCCGAGAATCATTGGTCCCCAAGACTGAACGTAATCAAGATATCTGTTTCCATCAATGTCAATGAGATAAGCACCTTCGCCGCGCTGGATAACGACGGGTTCTCCGCCGACTGCACCAAAGGCGCGGGCGGGACTATTCACTCCGCCCGGAATAAGTGTTTGGGCTTCCGCAAAAACGCTGTGGCTGCGTGCGTGGTTCATTGTTCATATAAATTGATTTTACGGTCTCTATTATCAATTCATTTTACCTGCTTGTCAACTTGACCGTTCAGGCGGATATACAAATGACAAAACCGGTTATTTATCTGCGTTATTACTCCCCCCGTGCAGAACACGATAGTTGTCCCGCCGGCAACGGTGTTTTGGATACTTTCTCTTTGATTTTTCTTTTTGGAGGAAACAAAAAAAACTGCTCTTGCCTAAAATACCGAAAATCGGTATATTTACGCAAATGGAAAGTGTTGTTGCTGTACCAAATAAATAACGGTAAGTAAACTGCACATTGTTCAAGGATGAACGTATTCAAGGATGAACATAATGACCCGCTCGACTTTTACACTAGGATTTGCCGTATTTATCGTCCTCTGCGGACTCTTTTTCTTTTGCTCCCCCAAAACAAAAGCGCAAGATTATCCCGCTCCCCAAGACAGCGGGCAAACGGCTCAATCCCGACTCATTCCCCAGAGTATTCCCCGCCGAAATCCCTTGCGGAATAATGAAGTACCGGCAGCAAAACAACGGCAGAACGAACTGCCGATTCGGCAAGTGCTGCACGAAGTTGAAGAGACGGTGAAAGAGCCGGAAGCGGTAAAAACGGGGACTGCTGTGTCCGCTAACACGGGTACCGGTTCTTTAACGGCAGAACCGGCGCAGGTACCGACAGGCTTCGATGATTTTCCGCCGCTCACCGCCCCGCCCGCTGCCGCCGCCCTTGAGTCATTAGACGACTTAATGGAACCGGCACAAACAAAACCGACAACAAAAACACCGGCACACGCAACTGCCCCAATAGCCGAAAAAAAAGATTTACAGCCGGCAGAGCGTCCGGCAGCGGCTTTACCGCTGACAATCGCTGACCCGTTTGCTGAAACGCAGTCGGCAGCAACCGTACCGTCAAGTGCTGTCCGCAGTGACCGCAGACTCGAACGGGAACTCGCCGTTCAGGAACCGATGATTGCCGTACCCGATAATGCCGTTGAAGGAACGGGAACGCCGGGTGCGTCATCGTTGGAAGGACCGCAGGTTTCGTATCTGACAATTCAAAAAATTGTCCCCGGTGAAGTCATAACCGACCAGCCGGTTACCATTAAGACGGTTATTCAAAATTCCGGTAAATCAACGGCACGGAAAGTTATCGTAACCGACCAGGTGCCGAAGGGCTGTAAACTGCTCGCAACCGTACCGGAAGCCGTTGTTACTAATCAGAACGAATTGCGCTGGATGCTCGGCAATCTTGCGCCGAATGACCAGGTGATTCTCGAAACTAAAGTTGTACCGTTTCGTGAGGGCGAAATCGGCAGCGTTGCGTCGGTTTTTTACAGCGGTGAAGCCTCGGCGCGGGTGTTGGTAACACGTCCAATGATTAAAGTCGAAGTCAAAGCACCGCAGGAAGTCCAACTTGGTCAAACTGCCCAACTCGAAATAACGATTAGCAATCCCGGTACGGCAGCGGCAACGGGCATTGTTCTCGAAGAACACGTTCCCGACGGACTGTATCATAAAGACGGACGGATTTTAATTAACAAGAACGTGAAAACGTTGAAACCGAAGGAAGCGAAGAAATTAGTTTTGCCGCTGACGTGTACCGGTTCGGGTAATCTTGTCAATAAGGTTGTTGTGAAAGCGGACGGCAATTTAATGACAGAAGAAACGACGGCAATTCAAGCGTCGGCACCGATATTAAGTTTGCGTATTGCCGGTTCAAAGCAGCGGTTTCTGGATTTGCAGAGTGAATACCGTTTGCAGGTTGCGAATACGGGTAATGCTGCGGCGAAGAATGTTGACCTCGAATTGGTGTTGCCGCCGTCCGTTAAGTTCGTTAAAACAAATCAAAGCGGTGTTTATGAGCAGCACACGCATAGTGTCCGCTGGGCATTAGAAGAGTTGCCGGCACAGGAATCCGGTGAAATTGAATTGCTCGTTATTCCAACGCAAATCGGTGAACAGTCCTTAAAGTTTTCTGCTAAAGGGCAGAATAATCTGCGGGCTGAAGCGGTGCTGCCGGTATTGGTTGACGGTTTGCCGGCGTTGTCCTTTGAAATTATCGGCAGTTCTAATCTCGTGGAAGCCGGCAAGGATGCAATTTATGAAATCCGTGTCGTTAACAAAGGTACGAAAGCCGCTAGCAACGTCAAAGTCAGTGCCAGTCTCGGCGAAGGAATGGCACTGGTAAAAGCAGACGGCGGACGTTATCAGTCGAACGGCGGAGTTGTTCAGTACGAAACACTGCCGCTGCTCGAAGCGAAGGAAGAAAAGGTATTTAAGGTTGCCGCCCGATGCCAAAACGACGGCGATTACCGGGTTCGTGTTCAGGTCATTTCCGATGACCTCCGCGCCCCGATTACCAAAGAAGAAAGTACCAGAGTCTTTAGATAAAGTGTTTCCCGGCATTACAGGTATTCGGCAATACAGTTACGTATCCTTTCTGGCAACTGCGTTATTTTTTTCGCTGCTGCTGGACGGGTTCTTGATTGTCAATTTTTATTGGACGGCATACATCACGCCGAATCAACGGAACGTATTGGCTGCTGCCTTGGTGCTGGCTTGGCTTCTGTTAACGGTCGGCGAAAGCATTTATCTGCGTTATTTGCAGTCGCAGGAATTACCGGCGAACCGTGATGAAACGTATAAACAGGCGGTTGTGCTGTATTTACAGCGGAATTGGTCAGGAGTCGAGTCGCTCGTATTACCGTATTTGCAAAAGCATCCGAAGGATATTGAGATGCGGCTGCTGCAAGCAACAATGTATCGGCACACGGAGCGTTACGAAGAGGCGGCATTGCTTCTCGACAAGTTGCAACTTCTCAACGGCAGCACAAACTGGTATGCCGAAATCGAAGCCGAAAAACGGTTTTTGACGGCGGTCACGGTCAGTGCTTAACACGCTGAACGAAAAACAAGGGAATGACGGAACACTGCCGCTGCGTTTCACAAATAATTCAGCAATGAAAGTTGCAGCATCATACTGGTCACCTGCATACTGCCTTGATATGATAACTGCTGACCAAGATAGTTTAACGATGCGTCTGCGTAGTCTATCCGCAGCGTTTCGTTCAGTGTCTGTTCAAACAGGACGTTTTCATCCGCCAGTTGCATCGCCGTATTGTCAAGACTCCGCTGCAACACTCCCAGCGTCGTCTGCGACTCCGTTGTCTGTGTTACCGCCGCTTCCAATAACTGCAGCGCACGCTCTATCTCCCGCTCGTCATTCGTTTCCATTCCCCGCTGTAAACGAATCAGCGCATTATACAACGATTCCGTTTCCTGCGGATTCGGGTCTGTTCCCGTCAAAGAGGCAGGCGTGATGACCCCAGCCTCTTCCGTTGCCCCTTGCGGTGCAATACGGTACTCTTCGCCGTCGTTGACAAGACCAAGTTCAACCGCCGCTGTTGATAACAGTGTTCGGTCAACACGCAGCACAGCATTGCCCGTACTCGTGTCCGTTAATGTAATGCCGTTGCCGGACGGTGTCAGCGATGCGGTCAGTTTACCGTCCTGATTGCCGGAATGTCCGTTGATAATGTTCAGTACATCACCGATTGTTTTCGCCCCCTTAATATCGATTTCCAGCACCGTGCCGTCGTTTCGGGTTATCACAAAATCAATGCCGCCGTCTGTGCCTTCAGCCGTTTTCGTGAAGCCGTCATAGACAACACCGCTGCCGTTGTTAGCACCATACGTTGCGTCAAGTGCTAAATCAAAATACTGTTTCGGTCCCGGCAATTCATAAAACGCCGCCGTAACTTCGCAAGCCGTCGTAACTCCCGGATTGATACCGATAGTTACTGTTTTTGCCTCTTCGTCCGTCACTACGGTAATTTTGCCGTCGGGGTCCTGCGTTGGAACGAATTTCAACGTGTAATCGTTCCAAGCCGTACCCTCGCTGCGTGCCGTCAGTATTAAATCGGCATTCGGCGAAACACTGTGATACTGTGCATAAGCCGCCGTACCGGGTCCATCGTAATCGTTCACGCCCCGTCCGTAATCCAAATCCGTCAGCAGCGTGTCAAAATCCGTTGTCCGCACGCCGAGTTGATGTGCCGTGATGCCGCCGTTTTCGCCGATACAGAAATCCGCTCCGCTAACCCGGCTGCGGATATTGATACCGTTCTTCGCTTCGTTAATTTCAGCGTACAAACCGTATTCGGGGTCATTTAATTCTGCCAGCAATTCGCCGACAGTTTTACATTCGGCGAACGAAACGGTCATCGTTCGGTTATCGTTGACGATTTGCAAACCGGTCAGGTCGAAGTCCGAACCGCTGCCGCCGGTCAATTCGCCGTACGATACCGGATTACCGGCTAAAAGCGGGACAGTGCCGCTGCCGTGCGCCTGACCGGTAACGTAATCGGTCTCGGCAAGCGTTGCCTTGATTGCCGGAAACGCCGCATCGCTGCCGGCAGCGTTGTTTATCGCCTGAATGATACCGTTTGCCGTTGTGTCATCGGGATTGATTCGGACAAGAACGGTATTGGTTTCGGCATCGTATTGAGCCGTTTCGCTTCCCGCCGCAACCGCCGCATCGGCTTGCAGCGAAATCTTCACGCCGTTCAAATCCGTACCGTTATGCTGCCCCTGAATCAATATGTCGTTGTTGCTGCCGGAAAACCGCAGCGTCAACTGCGGCTTGGAACCGAGGATGTCGCTTAACAACGTTGTCCCTGTAACTGCCGGATTGACATCCTGACCGTTAAGCGGCGTTTGCGAATCAAACGGTGTGTTTACGGGAATACCGAGTTGCCGCGCCGTTGTGCCTTTACCAACTTCCGATACCGACAACACGGCATCGTTTGCCGCGCCTGTATTTTTCAGCGTCAGCACTAAATTGTTGTTTGTGATTTCAACCTCAACAGCAAAATTCGCCGCGGAACCGGAAGGAGGCGTAAAGTTTTCAATCGTCCGCTTGACATCACCGAGTGTTGCACAGCGGCTTAAATCAATATCAAACGATTGCGTTGTCCCATCAGCGGTATAATTCAACCGGATTGCCCCTTTGGTAACGCCTTCGCCCCCGTTCAAATCGCTTAATCGGGTTTGAGCATTTGCCAGCGGATTCAAATCGGTCGTCCCCCGCACCGGTTCGCTAATAGCACCGAAAACATCGCTGCCGTTAACATTCGTTTTCGATAATAAATCGGTATCGCTCCAACTATACACATTGTTTTGTGTGCCGCTGTATTGAATCGTGTAAGAATCGTTTTGCCCCCAGGTAAACGGCAGTACACCGGTTGTTGAACCGGCAAAGACATAGCGTCCGGCATACGAATAGTTGCCGAAGTTCAAAAGTTGCTGAACGTTTTTTTTAATCGTATCTGCAAGAGTCGCCCGCTCTTCGGGACTGGTTAATGTATTGATAGCATTGAGACCGGCTGCCAGGGCTTCATCGGTCAGGACGTTGATTTGCGAAAGGGTAGAACTGGTTGCGGAAAGGAAAGATTGCGTTGTCTGAATGTTCGCACTGTTCTGTGTTTTTCGTTCGATTTTGGCTTGAATGGACAGGGTCGCGGAAGCGTTGAACGGCGAGTCGCTTCCGTACTGATATTGACGCTGGCTTTGGACTTGTTGTGCGTATTTTGAGAGCAGTAATGACGAACTGGCGAGATTACTATAGGCTCTGTTAGTCTGGAGAGCAACGCTTGTCCGATTGAGTCCCAGTGGAACGACAGTCATCCGTATGATTGGTAAAATCCGTTTATCAGGTGTTATCGGCACAAAGCGTACGACCGCATCAATCGTTCCGTTTCTTTTGTTATAAGCGGTAAAGATTGCCTAACTTACGGAGTTATACTCCGCTTTATCCGCTCTTGCCACTGCCGGTGCCGAATGTTATAATAGCTCTATGGAGCGAATAGCGTGGCATCCGGCATTTGTACAGGCAATTCAGTTAGAATTGGCAGAGTACAAAGACGTACTTGAGTACGAGTCCGAATACCAGTTAACGTCCGAACCGCTGAAAATCGATGTGTTGATTATCAAAAAGCGTTCCAACGTTGTCATCAAAAAGAATATCGGGCAGATTTTCAAACAGTGCAATGTTGTTGAGTATAAGAGTCCTGATGACCGGTTCACGATTTGGGATTACCATAAGACGCAGTGTTATTCACGATTATATGCGTCGCAGCATAAAATCAGCGTTGACGAAATGACGGTTACGGCGGTTGTTTTGCGAACGCCGCGTAAGTTGCTTCGGGAATTGGGCAAATGTTTTGACATAACCAATCCAACCAGCGGTATTTACTACGTTAACGGCGATACAAGTCCAACGCAGATAGTTGTTTCTGCTGCTTTGGCGGAAGAGGACAACCTTTGGTTGCGTAGTTTGCGTGATGATTTGGACGTTGCCGGTATGGACAAGGTCATTACGCAGCAGGAACGCAGCGACGGCAAATTATCGGTAGAAGCATATTTGCAGGTGATTTTGAAAGCGAATCCGTTTATCTTTCAGGAGATTCAAGATATGAGAGGCAAGACATTTGACGAAGTGATGGAAGAAGCAGGGGTAACAGCAAAATGGGAAATTCGTGGAGAGGAACGCGGTATTGCCCTCGGTGAAGAACGCGGTATCGCCCTTGGTGAAATTCGCGGTGAGGAACGCGGTATCATCCGCGGAAAGGCTGATTACGTAATATCCGTCTTACGTACACGATTCCAGACCGTTCCCAAAACGATTCAAGACAGTATCAAATCATATACCGACTTAATCGCTTTGGACTCCCTGTTAGTAGCGGCGGTTACCTGCGAAAGCATTAAGGATTTCCGGCAAAATCTCGTGCGGTAAAAAGTTGCTGCATAATTAGACTTGTTCCGAACATAGTCATTGCGATAATCCCCATCGTCCGAAAAAAACCAGACGAAAGCACCTCTTGCGGACAAAGCCCGTCTGTGCTACACGCAGCGGCAAGCAAAATGAAATTTTAGTTACCGAACAAGTCTATTATCATATGCGTTATTGCGCACCAACACCCTGTTATCACGGCAGTATTACCGGACGGAAACCGACGTTCATCACCTTTTGCCACGGTAAATAATACACCTTCGCTGACGAACCGCTGAATGCCGGTCGGTCTTTCCACGAACCGCCCTTCGCTACCACCTGTGCCGCCGCCGGTTCCACCGGTATCACTTCCGGCGACATCGCTTCAGGATACGTCCATTCCCAAACGTTGCCGATTATATCGTACAACCCCCAGGGATTCGGCTCGTATTGTTTCACATAATCAACGACAAACCACTTGTCCGAAAAACGTTTGTCCCGCAGCGGATAATGCGAATTCGCCCCAAAATCCCGGCGGTAATGCACCGTCGAACCGTTCTCCCACTGCGTCCTCGCAAAACGGGTCTCATCGCCCGACAAGTTCGCATATTTCGAGAAATCCGTGTTCCTGTCCCCGTACCAAAATGCCGTTTCCGTTCCCGCCCGCGCCGCCCATTCCCACTGCGATTCTGTCGGCAACTTCACGGTCTTTCCCGTCTTTTTCGACAGCCATTCGCAGAACTTCTCCGCCTCGTGGAACGAAATGCGGGCAACAGGCTGGTCGGGATGATTTGCAATATAACCCGGAACAATATGGTCTTTGCCGTCCTCCGGCAAATACCGCGTATCGTGTTCGGAGTCAAACATTCCGTACTGCCCGTTGGTTATTTCCGTTTCCGCAATCCAGAACGGCTGCTCAATCTTCACCACCTTCCGCTGCCTTTCGTCCGGCAAACCGTCCAGTTGTCCCATCACAAACTCGCCGGCAGGAATCTGCACAAACGTGATTCGCCGGTCTTGTCCCAAATCAATCCGTTTTCCCGGAAGCGGAGCCGCTAACCGCTGTTGACCGCCCTGCGGTATCCAGGCAGCCGACGGGTCGCCCGGCAACCCTTGTTTCGGGTCAGGCAGCAATGCCTCACTGGTTAAATCAACCGTCAGCGTCGCCGACACGTTACTGCCGCCCCGCTGTTTATTCACTGCCGCTGCCGCATCGAACGGAAAATCCGCCGCCTTCAAGTTATCCGCTTTCGCAAACTGCGCCTTGACGGCATCAAGTTGTTCCGGCGTAATTTTTGTAACAGCAACAGTTTTCTTTGCCGCAATCGCTGCCCGGTATTCGTCTTCAGGATTTGTATCAAGGTTCGCATACAACTTCGCCAATTCAAGCCGCCGGTCTTCGTACTTCGGATTCGACCACAAGCCCCGATACGGCACATTCAAATCAATCCAGGTGTTAAGTCTGTCCCAATCTTCCTTGTCGAGACTCGTCCCGTAATGTCCCCGCTGCAAACGCTGAACGAGTTCGCTGACCGAGGCGTGATAGTCCATCGGCGGCAGTAAATCCAAATCCGGTTCCGGTCCCGGTCGCCAGATATACGGATTCAACGCCGAATAACTCGTATCGCTGCGCCAATTCCCCTGATTATGCGCCTCAAAGGAAATCAGTTGACGCTCTTTCTGATTGACATCGTTATGGCACGCCACGCATTTTTTATCCAGCAGCGGTTGTATTTCCGCTTCATAACCGAATGACCTCGCCGGTCCGTACCAAGGAGTTATTTCGCTCGGCTTCCGGTTAGCGGCAGCAACCCGTTTGGTCGGCGTAACTTCCAGCGGCATTTCGTGGCAGCCTACACAGGACTGTTGTTCGCCCGGCATACAAACCGTCCACGACCGCATCAGTTGAACGGCACGTCCATTAATATCAAGCGGCTGCATCGCCAGCGGCGTATTTGCCGGAACATTGAAACTAACGCTGCCGTCTTCCTCTACGGGGACCGTTCCGAGTATCCGCTTGATGTCCCAACTTGCGTGTCTGCCGACTGAATCGTGTCCGCCGCTGTTTCGGAAACCAAAATGATACGCAAAAATCCGAAGCGACTTTATCGTGCCTTTCGGAATTCCTTTCGTTGCCAAACCGTGATAAATGTCCGTGATGAAAATCGAACCGGTCATCTTGCCTGCTTCCGTCATATCGGGTTTCACCGGCGGACGCTGCCGCTTGACAAGCGGTATCGGTTGGAACAGAGAATCGTTCGGCAATGCCTTTATCAACGTTATATTATCAAAGCGGTCAACGAGATACAGACCGAACTCGTGCTGGTTGGAATACCGCATACTGACGAGAAAATAATTGCTGTTAAGCGGATGCGGGAAACAGAAGCGGTACGTTCCGGCACCGCCCTGATTATCGTAAACGTTGCCGACGACATTTTTACCCCAGCCGGGCATTTCCTGCACGCAGCCGGTTACTTCTTTCGGATAAACACGGGGGAAAATGTTGAGATGCGCCCCTTCGGGTCCCCACTCTTTCGTTTCTGCATCGTAACGGAACGGATATTTTACCGCCAGTTGCGGATTGATAATGACGAGTCGTCCGACTTCGGGGTCTCCTCCGCCGGCAGTGTGATGTCCGCTGACTACGCCGACAATTTCGCTGCTCTTGGGTATTTGACGGGGACTTTTGTACGCTGTCGGGAAAAAGGAGCCGCTGCCCCAGGTCGCCCGCTGCTGCCGTCCGTCAGGCTGCATTGCAAAGAGAATCCGGCTCATATAATGCGGTATATCGGAATACTCCCAACGCAGATACATCACTCGTCCGTCTTCCAGCACGGACGGATTCCAATCGCTGTCTTGTTCAAATGTCAACTGCCGGATTTTCGATTTGTTTTCGTCATCTTGCCGGTCAACACGGTACAGATTGACCATTGGTCTGCCTCCGCCTTCGCAGGGCAGTCCTTGCATACCGGCGGTTGAACCGGTAATGAAGGCGTTTTCGTCGGGCAGATAACAGGAATCGAACCAATCGACATCGTGAACGAACGGGGTCAGTTTTTTCAGATTTTTTCCATCTAAACCGACTTCGTAAATTGCCCAGCGGAGTTCATCTTTTCCGTCGAATTTTCCTTTTTCGAGAGACGAGAACATTACTTTTTCGCCGTCAAAGTGCAAGTCCATATCCCGCATAATGACGCTGTTGGGATGCCGGTAAAACGGCGTAAAGTTCGCTTCTGTCCGCAGTTGTGTCAGTACACCGAGTTCGTTATCCCAACCGCTGCGGGGAATATCTTCGTTGGTATGGGCATTGAGACCGATGAAGCCGTGTCCTTTTCTGGCGGTTTGCCGGCGTATGATGAGTATTTTATCGAAGTCGAGGAGCGGATTAGCAAGGGCGGCTTCCCGCAGGACGGCGTTGAATTCGTTTTGTGCGTTAGGAAACTTTTTGGGGTCTTTTGCTTCTCCGGCGGATTTTTTGAGTTTGGCGAGGTATTCCTGCCCTTTGGGATATTTATCGCCGAAGGTTTGAATAAGGTCGTTAATCATCCGTTCGGCGGACTCTAACGTATTGACGGGAGTTCGTCCGTTATCGAAAGCGGATGCGTATGCACACAGTCCGAAGCAAATAGCGGCAAGGAAAGATTTGCGTAACATTGTCATTTAGAAAGTCTCAAGGTTAACTACACCGCCTAATTATACACTATGTTTTTCGCAAATGAAAGAAGAATTTTGAAACATAACGCCGATAAAAACCGTATCGCACAGCGGCTTTTTCCGCTATAATAACCGTTATGTTCAGGAAAATTATCAATCTCGCAGGTCAATTAGGCAAACAAGCCTTGCAAGGTGCTGGAACGGCAGCGTTGTATCTCGGCACGGCAACGTGTCTCGCCGCCATTCTGCTCGGACTCTATCTCAAATACGCCTGGAATATCGACAAAAATAAATTTTACCGAGCCATCGCCGTCCTGCAAGATGTCGATATCCTTGCACAGCAACGCGCTGCCGAAAAACGAGTCGCCGAAATAAGTTATCAAGATGTCCTCGAACAACGCGCCAAACGAAACCGCGAAGCAGAACTTCCGTCCGTAACGCTAATCGAACAAATCGCCGCCGAACCTGTACCTGAACCGCCGAAACCCGAACCAACGCCGGTCATTGATGAAACCGCTCAAATCTCCGCCTTTGAAAAACGTGTCAAAGAATATCAGGACAAAGCCCGCGCCGCCGGTCTCGCCGAAGAAACCCGGCTTTTGGAAAATATGGACCCCGAACAAGCAAAAGAGGTCATACGCAAACTTTGGAAAGAAGGGGCAAGACGGCGCGTTTTGGAAATGCTGATGGCAATGGAAGACCAAAAACGCGGCGATATTGTCTATGCAATGCGGCAGGACAATGCGGAAGAGTTGAAAGACCTGTGCGACATCTTGCAGCGCATCGGCGACGGCGAACCAATGGCAGGAGTTATCGAAGAAGCCGCAAAGAAAAAAGAATAGCACAGAAGTCTTGTTTAACGATGAACCGATAATCAAAACTTCTGCACTTTTATTTCCAATACTTTCAGAGGTACTTTACACCTCTTCCGGCTTCGGAACAATATACGGACTTCGGTATTCCCGCGTCAGTAAAGCATCTGCTGCCGGATTATTTTTGAACGTCTTCTTGACCGTGTCAAATTCCAGAAACGGTCCAAGCGTCAGCGGCGTTTTTGCCAAGTCCACGCCGTTCGCCTGCAAATGCTCTACCGTCCGGTCAACAGTCGCTCCGTTATCGTCGAGACTTTTAATTTTCTTCAGAACGCCTTTCAGTTCTGCCGGCGAAACGTGATGGGCTTCTTGCTTCGCTGAACGGCGGCGGTTGTTGGAACGGGAAGCGGAACCTTCGCCGGTATCGCCGAGATAATACGAAATGTTGCCGAGATGACTCAAGCCCGCCGAAATAGCACCAACTTCTGCCGGTGCCGCCGCCAAAACCGGACTGTTCTTTTCGACCGCATCAATAAAGTTCCGGTAATGCAGTTTGTCATCGCCGCCTTTGAATTCCCGTATCAAATTGCCTTCCAAATCGTAAGCCGCCGAATAGCCGTAATGCACCTGAACGAGGAAACCGCTGCTTCCATAGACAAGAACGGCTGCCGATGAAACGCTGCCTTTGCCTGCCGGAAACGGCAGCGGCTTCGTCTCCAAGCCCCTGACTTCAAAGACGATACATTTTTCGCCGAAGTCGAAAATGGCGACTTCCGTGTTCGCTGTATCGCCGGCATCTTTATAATTCGGGTTCTTTGTTTCCGCTTCATAGCCGAGCCGTCCGCCGTATGTAATGATACTGTTCGGATAGCGGTTCAAGCCGAGATGCCAGCGGGCGATGTCCGTTTGATGCGGTCCCTGATTGCCGATGTTGCCGTTGCCGTAAAGCCGCTGCCAATGCCAATCGTAATGAAAATTCGGACGGGTCAGCGGAGCGACTGTCGCAGGACCAAACCAAAGGTCTTGATCGACGGATTCCGGTATCTTGTATTCGCCGAGCGGTCCAATGGCTTTGCGGCGACCGTAAACAATGCCCCTCGCAAAATTAACTTCGCCGATACCGCCGCGCTGCGTGAAAGCAACGGCTTCGATATTTGCCGGATTGGAGCGGCATTGCGTTCCCGTCTGCACAACGAGTTTGTATTTCTTTGCCGCGGCGGTAATTGCTAAACCTTCGTGAACGTTATGGCTAATCGGCTTTTCGATGTAGGCGTGTTTGCCGGCTTGTAAAGCCCAAATGCCCGTTAGCGTATGCCAATGATTGGTCGAGGCACAACTAATCGCATCGACGTTTTTATCTTCAAGGGCTTTGCGTAAATCAGCAGCGCGTTGAGGACGAACGCCGCCTTGCGATGCGGCAATGCTGTCGAGGAGTTTGTCGGAGATGCGGTTAGAATCGGGGTCAACGACGTAACGAATGATGGTACGGGCATCGTTTTTGTAATAACCGATATGTCCGCCGGAGCGTCCGCCGGAACCGATGATAGCGATGCCGATACGGTCGTTCGGTCCCCTCTTCTTTTCGGGTTTCTTTTCGTCTTTTTGCTCTTGAGCAGCGGCGGTGTCAGCATAAGCGGCGGCACCGAGAGCGGTCATCGACAGAATGGAATCTTCGATAAAACTGCGGCGGGAAAGGAACGGCTTCATTGGTATATCTCCGGTTAGTTAAAGGACATCATTCCCGGATTATAAATCGATTAGGAATAATTTGCAAGAGACGTACAACGCCGCAGATGTAACCGAACATTTCATAGAACGTCCTGAAAAACAAAGCGGCATAACGTTGTCTAATGCTGGTGTTTTCTGCACGATGTATCAATTTTTCCGAATCCGGTAAAGGGATGTTTTCGCCCTGTTTTTGTGCCGTTTGTCTTTTTTGCGGTGAAAAGTAACAAATGTCTTACAGCAATCGCAAGCAATTTTGCTTGCGATTTTACTTGCGCTTGCTTGCGCGGGAGACGGTAATATGTCTGAACAATCGGTTTGAAAATCTGCGGGGGGGCGACTTGACTTTGTTTGACTGTACGATATAATTCATACGGTCAGACGGGTGCTGGCAAAAAATTGCTAATAAAACTGGATTTAACCTTTTTGGAGACAAAAAATGAAACATCTATCGCATCTTGCCGTTTTGACCGCTGCCTTTGTTTTCTCTTTGACGCTGCAATGTCCGGCGCAAGATGCTGCTCCGCCGAAAGCATCTCCGAAAATCAACAAAGTCAATATCAAAGAGGAGCGGGACAATAACAACACACATCAGAAAGCCGTTTCTAAAACAGTGTATCGCTCTTATTGGAACGGTACAGGTACCCGAATGATGATAATGCAATTTCTGGACTACGAAAATGTCCGTAAAGAGTGGAATGTTTCCGATGAACAATACAAACAGATTAAAAACGCTCAAAATCAAGCGAAGTCACGCCCGGAATGGGTCGAGATGCTAGCCGAAATGAAGAAAATTCCAAAAGCGGACGACCCTGCATTCCAAAATGCGGACAAAGAAACCAAACAAAAATGGGCTGAATTGCCGGAACGGTTGATAACGTTTGTGATTGAAAATCCTGCCAGAGAAGCCGAAAAGTTGCTGACCCCGGAGCAAAGAAAAAAGGTGCAGGAATTACAAATTGCGGCAATGTCGGTGATGCCGATGGTCTCGCCGGATATGTTCAAAGCACTTGACCTTTCTGATGAGCAGAAGGGGAAAATGGAAAACATCAAAAAAGGATTAGAATCGGAGTATTTTCGGAATGTGGACGAAATGGTAGATGTCCAGTATGCCTTTCAAGATAAAGTTTATGACAAAATCGAAAAAGAAAACGGGGCAACAATTGATGCAAAGGATTTTAATGAAAAGATGCGTGCGGCATCAGATTCGCTGGAATTGGAAAATGGCAGCGAATTCAAAAAGATACAGGAGGCGTTCAATAAAAACCGGGCGTTAGTGACTCGTCTCAAAATCCAAATGTTCGATGTGCTGACCGATGAGCAGTGGGCAAAATTGCAGGATTTGGTAGATAATCCGCCGGATTTTATTAAGGAGGAACTCGCCCAAATGAAGAAGAAACTCGGCGATGAACAGCAGTCCGATGTGTGGAAGCCCGGCGTTAATTCGTGGCAGCCGGGCGATGCCATACCGGAAAAATATAGACAACAACGTGCTGCGGGGAAAAAATTTCCGCAAAAGGAAAAGGATAAGTAAAATGATTTCCCGTAACATTGTCGAATGCCCGGCAGTTTCCGAGACAATAAACCAGACTTTAACCCTTTTTGGAGAGAAAAAATGAAAAAGTTATCGTGCCTTGTCGTCGTTCTCGCCGTTTTAACGGGGTTTCGTGTTTCCGCACAGGAAACGTTTGCGCCGCTCATCACGAAAGACACTGTCGTCTTCGTCCACCTTGATTGCAGCAAAGTCAAACTCGACAGCCTCAAAAGCGAGGCGGCAAAAATCGGCGAAACCTTTTTGAAGGAACTCAACTTTGACAGCAAGTCCGCAAAGTCCACCCTTCAGGAATGGAACAGCGAACTGGATAGACTCGAATCGCAAGTCCGACCGGTCTTTGAAACCATTACGCAAAAACTCGGCATTACCGAACTCGCTGGGATAATCGACCAAAAACTGCTCGACAAGGGGATTCAAATGATTATCGCTGCCTCTTGGAAAAACAAAACCGAAGAAGACCTGCAAACGTTTTTTTCCGTTTTTCCTGAACGCGAAAACAAGAAGGCATTTCATCACGTCGGTAATTATTTATGCGTTGCTTTTTCCAGCCACCGCAATGATGAAACGAACCGTATTATCCTGACCGACTGGATAAAAGAAGCCGTTCCTGCCGAAGACGGGGCGATTCAGCAGGCACTGAAAACGTTAAACAAAGGCGACGAATTGAAATTCGCTGCCGCAACGCCGACATCATTTGACGGAAGCAAATTCGCCGAAGAAGCGGGGAAAGCCGGTATCCCCCGCGAAATGTTAAACCTCTATCTTTATGCGGCGAAAAAGATTGAGTGGGCGGCATCTTCCTTTTCGTTTGCGCAGGTTTTTTCGCCGACCGAAGAAGAGGAGCGGTTGTTAACCATTAAGACGATAAAACCGGCTGATGCGAAACAACTTCGGACGATGCTGGAAACGTCGATTGATTGGGGAATGACCGCTGCCAATGCTGCTATCCAAGCAGCCCAGCGGGAGGAAGAGTTCAAAGTGCCGCCGCTCGTTTTTGAATTTGCTAGAGGATATTTGCGCACATTGCTGCCGGATATCGAAGACGATAAATTGGTTTTCCGTTTTCGCAAGAGCATCAAAACGGTGATAGGCGGTACCGGCAATATCAATACCGTTGCCGCGGTAGGAGTTGCATCTGCTCTGCTTGTGCCGGCAACGCAGAAAGTACGGGAATCCGTCCGGCAAACGCAATGTGCCAATCACGAAAAAACCATCGTGCTGGCGTTCCATAATTACCACGATAGTCACGGTGCTTTCCCGCCGCTTTACACGGTAGATAAGGACGGCAAACCGCTCCATAGTTGGCGGGTGCTGATTCTGCCGTATCTTGAACAGAGTGCGCTGTACGATAAAATCCGGCTGAACGAACCGTGGGACAGCGACTACAACAAACAGTTTCATAGTGCCGATGTGCCGCTTTACAGTTGTCCAAGTTGTCCTCACGAAGCAGGCGATTGCTGTTATTCGGGAGTTGCCGGTGAAGGTTTGGTACCGGCGAAGAAGGCTGGCGGAGTAAAAGGGCTGGTGATTTCGGACATCACGGACGGAACGAGCAACACGTTTGCCGTTGTCGAAGTGAAGAGACCGTTTTGCTGGATGGACCCCGCGGCAGACATTACTTTGGACGAATTGTCGAAGGGAATTAACGCTGGTCAGGTTGGCAGTTATCATCCGCACGGAATCAATGCGGCACTGTTTGACGGCAGCGTCCAGTTCAGGTCAAACAATGTGCCGAAAGAAACGTTGAAGGCGGTAGGAACCCGCGCCGGCGGCGAATCAGTCAGTTTTTAGCGAAAAGTATTGACAACTTGTTTCCAAAAGTTGACAATGGTGACGTTGTTGTTCTAACCCGAAAAATATCTGATATGCGTTTTGTTACCCGTAGTGATTTCGACGGACTCGTTTGCGGTATGGTACTCAAAGAAGCCGGTGTCATCGACTCCGTCCAGTTCGTTCATCCCAAAGACCTTCAGGACGGCATTTTCAAAGCCGATGCCAACGATGTTCTTTGCAACGTCCCTTATGTTTCCGGTTGCGGACTTTGGTTTGACCATCATACCAGCGAAGCCGACCGCGTCGGTTGGAATCCCGGTGTCCAAGGTCTCAGCAAAAAAGCCCCGTCGTGTGCCAGAATCGTCTATGAATACTACGGCGGTGATGCCAAGTTTCCGCAGTTCAAAGATGTCATCGAAGCGGCAGACAAAGTCGACTCTGGACAGTTAACGCCCGAAGACATACGCAATCCCCAGGGCTGGGTGCTTGTCGGTTTCCTTGCCGACCCCCGTACCGGACTGGGACGTTTTCACGATTTCCGTATCTCGAATTACAATCTGATGATGGATTTTATCGACCATCTGCGGACGAAGCCGCTGACGGAAATTCTGGAGCATCCTGATGTCAAGGAACGCGTTGACTTATACCGGAAGCAGACGGAGTTGTTTGTCGAAATGGTCAAACAGTACACGAAGATAGAAAACAACGTGATTGTTACTGACCTGCGGGGTGTAACAATGATATACACCAGCAACCGTTTTACGGTGTACAGCGTGTTTCCCGAACAAAACGTTTCGCTGTGGATAACAGACGGCAAGGCGAAGGTCAACGTGATGATTTCGTGCGGTTACAGCGTTGTGAACAGGACGTGTACGGCGGATATCGGGGCGTTGATGCTCAAACACGGCGGCGGCGGTCATAAACAGGTCGGCACGTGTCAAATTGCTTTCGATGACGCTGATACCGTCATCGCTGATATTCTCAAAGGACTGAAGGAATAGCAGGGTAAAATAAAATTCCTGAAAGGACGCAGTCATTATATTGATTGGATAATGATGCGTCCTTTTGGTAATGAGACCGGTGAATAATCGTACCGGCAAAAGGTTCTTTTATATGGTTACGGCTGTTTTTGTGTCTCGAAAACCTTTCCGAAGCGGACGAAGAGTATTGCGGGAAATACAATAATGTCCCCGATAAGCGAAGCCGTCAGGAGCAAAAATAAGAGTACCGAAAACCGCGATACCGGAATAAATTCACTCAAACCGAACACCAGCATTCCGCCGCCGCAAATAATCGTCGTTTGCACCAGTGCCGTAGCGCAGTGCCGATATGCCGATATAACCGCATCTTGCCGGCTCAAGCCTTTCTCCAATCCCCGCTGAAACCACGTGACAAAATGCAGTGTGCCGTCAACGGAAATGCCCATCGCCACACTCGCCGTCATCATCGAACCGATGTCCACCGGATAACCGAGCCAGCCCATCGCCCCGAAAACAAGAACGCACGGGAAGAGATTCGGCACCATCGCTAACAAGCCCCGCAGAATTCCGCGTAACAAAATTATCAAGGAAACCGCTATCAGAACGAATGCCGTCAGAAAACTATAAATCAAGTCTGACAATAATTGCGATTGAGCGCGGTGCGCTAACGGAACTCCGCCTGTTACAAAAAATTCAAATTGAACCGCTCCGCCTTCTCTAATGCCGCCCTGAACAGTATTTTGAACACTTTGTATCCGCTGCCGGATTTCGTTGAGTAATTGAGCATAATCTATCGGCATCTGCGCATAAGTCCGCAGACTTAAACGCCAAAACGTTGCCTGTTCTGCATCAGAGCGGTTGAAAAAATGCGTACCGGTCAACCGTTCCGGTTGTTTTTGTAAGATACTCGACAGCGCACTGCGTCTCGCTGCGGCAGAAACGCCGGTCTCATTCGGCGGCGGTACTGCCGGCAGAAAATTCAAAACGGAAATCACCGCTCCCGTTTCGGCAATTCCTTGCAGCGAATCCCGAACACGGCTGACAAGATTGACCTGGTCTATCATCAAAGGCGCACTGCCGCCGCTGTCCGGTACTTGTAACATTATTTCAACGGGAATCAAACCGCCGATAATATCTTCAAGGTGATTATAATCCCGAATCACTTTGGCGTGTTTGGGCATCATTCCGTGAAATGTAACCGTCGTTTTTAAGTTTTTGCACTGCCACAGAAAAAACACGAAAACGATTGATGAAACAATAAATAACGGACGGCGGAACCGGTACACATTCTTTCCCGCTCTTTCCCAAAATAAAGCGAGTTGATGGTGAAACGTTCCTTCGGGATTTTCGAGTGCTTTACGCCGCCAGGAACGTACCGGATGCTGCTGCAATGCCGAAAAGACAAACAAGAAAAGCCAGAGGGTGCCGAAAGTCAATGCCAGCGACGCAAAGATGCCGAATGTACGTATCGGAATCATCCGTCCGATAGCGAGCGAACCGAGACCGAAGACAGTCGTAACGGCAGCAAGCGTACAGGGCAACAGGGCTTTTTTGTACGCAATTCGGGGTGCCGCCGCTTCGTCGGTATCGTGCAGAGTTTCGCGGTAATAATTGATAAGATGAACACCGCCTGAAATAGTTAAAACATACGTCAGAGAAGCAATCAGCATCGAAATCGAATCGACGTGGGCATTCGTCCAGTAGAGCATCGCACCGCCGAGAGCCTCATTGGTTACGGCAACGAAAAAGACAAGCACCGCTGCGTAAAAATGCCGGAGACACAGCAGCAGTAAAAGGAAACATAGGAACAAAAAAAACGGTAAAAGAATTTTCTGCGATTGAGAAGAAATATCGTCAATGGCAACGCTGTCGATGGTCGGACCGGCAATATAAATATCATCCCGCATCAGTCCCGTGATGTCCGTAACCGCTTGATAAACATACCGGACGGCATCTTTCCGGCTGACATTGTAATTCACCACCGCAACGATGCAGGCATCTTTTTCGTTTTTCCCGATGAGCCAGCCTTGCAGACGGCGGTTCACCGTTTGGGGATTGATGCCGGGAACATTTTTGAGTTCCTCGCGGACAGAGCGGGTCGTGATAGTGTTACGAAAATAAGCCGGCGTATCCGGCTGCGGTTCGGCAAGCAGTTTGCCGGAAATAATGTCGATACGTTCATCGTCTATCCGGCAGTTTTTCCACGAAATCATTAAGAGTTCGCCTTCGGGAAAATGCGGATAGAAATGTTCGTTAAAATCTTTAATTTCCTGTGTGCCTTGCGGAAGCCAGTCGCTTACCCGGTTCATTGCCCGTTTTTTCGATTCGGCATCCGACCAGAGCAGAAAGAGAAATACGGGAATACTTCCGAAGAGAATAATCCAGCGGATTTTCCGGTTCAAAAATTCTCGCATTGTGTACTAACAACTCCGGTATCTACGATTGGCTAAACGGTTATGATTCAAATAAGTTTTTTTCATCTCTTGCGCCGTGAACAATGCGGAGGATTTGGAGCCTTTCGTTTTCACTACGATAATAAATCATATAGTTGCGGAACTTCATTAAGGTACGGCATCGGGTTTGTCCCGATGGGTCATAACGGAATCGTTCGCCAATATCAGGATTCCGGCAAAGCATTTGAACCGTTTCATCAACTTGCTGCTGAAATCTGTCCGCAACCGAATCACTCCGTTCTTCAAAATAGTTACAAATCTCATCAATATCGTTTTTGGCTTTCAGCGTGTAGTATGGTTGAAGCGTCATACGGCAACTCCAGATTTTCTCGCTTCACGACGCTTTCGGGTCGATTCCTTGATTTGTTCCCAAAACTCCTCTTCGGTCAGCCAAGCATCTTCTTCAATGGCTTCCTGTACCAATTCCCAATGGTATTCATCAATTTTCCGCTGTTGCTGCTCCTGAACGAGTTTTTCAATGTACTCATCGGAGTCGGCAAGTCCCAATTCGGTAACCTGCCGCATCACAAAATTTTGCAGCGGCTCCGATAACGTAACACTAATCGTTGACATAGTAATTCCTGCATCTAAAACGTCCGGCTAAACGGGTTATTCTATCGGACGGATAGTCGTTTTGAATAAATTCGAGTCTTCTTTCAATTTTTCTTCGTTCCCGAAAACGCAGATATTGTTCTGTTTCATTCCGTCACGGAACATCGCCGCAAACTTGCGAAGGTCTTCGACCGTTGTCGCCAAAACCTCGTCCCGCTCCCGCTGAATGTCCGCCTGCGTCAGACCGGCAGCCAACATTCCTGCCGTCCGTCCGCCCTTTTCACTCGGCGTGAGCGGTTTGTCGAGTCCGCCAATCGTTGCGATAATCGCCTTCGTCAACTCTTCATCGGAGAGTTCCAATTTCTCCAGATAACCGGCAACGCCTTCGTAAATGTCAACGGTGCGTTTCAGATGCGGGTCGCGGTACGACCAGAGCGAAAACACACCGCTGCGGTCAGCGGAAAATCCGCCGCCGTAAGCACCGCCCTGCACACGGACATTGTTCCACAAATAGCCCGTCCGCAGAATGTTCGTCAACACCAGCATCTTGCCCGAATACTCAAAGCCGGATTTGCGGTAGTCTGCTGATTTCACTACGTACTGAACCCGGCTCGGAATGACCACCGCTTCGTTGAGTTGCGATGGCAACGGGGATTTGAAATCTGCGAAATTCGCTCTGCCGTCTTTGGCAACACTCAATTTTTGCTCAAACTTTTGCAGCACCGGTTGAATTGTTACGAATTCTTCCTTCGGCAGCGTTACGGTCATCTGTGCGTTGGAAACGGCAAAAATCGACTCGGTGTACTCCTTGAATGACTTTATCAAGTCATCTGCTTTCGCATCAAAGTTCTTTTCTATGTCAACGAGGAATTTGTAAAATTCGATACCGCCGGTCGCTTCCTGATACAGTTTTACCTTCGAGAAATACGAACCGGCACGGGTTTGCGCAAAGCGGTGTCCCGACGACATCAGCGATTGTTCCGCCCCGACGCGCTGTTCCTGAATCAACTCCTTAATACGCGCTTTGTCGGCAAACTTCGTTTTGCATAAAATCTCGTGAACGAGTTCGAGACCTTTTTCTAACTTCGGCAGCGTTGTTTTAACTTTGGCGGAAAAACGCAAATCGAACGAGTCCGCTTTGCCTTTCACTGTCGTTGTTGCGAGTCCCGTCCCGATGCCGCCGGTGTGCAAATCAATTTCGCTGCTCAAGTCGGCATACGAATAATTTTCCGTATCAAGGCGACCGAGAATATCAGAAAACAACGAAAGAATTGCCGGATTATGCCGATACGGTTCTAATTTGAACGTTATCGTTACATAAACGATTTTGTTTGTATCGACATCGACGTTCGTTACCGGCACATTATGGGCAGCAGTCTGCACTTGTTCAAACGGAATCTTTTCCGCTTCTTTATCGACATCGGAAATTGCCAAGCGCGGAATCTTGGCAATGTCCTCCGGCTTATCCGCTGCAGCCTGCCGGTCAAGCAAAACCTGCTGCTTCTTTTTTATCTCTTCGATTTGTCCGCCGGACAGCGACTTCTTTATTTCGGCAAGTTTAGCGGAAAGTTTATCGGCTCTTTCCTTGTCGAGTCCCTGTTTTGCTTTGAGCATCACAAAGCCCCGCGACAGATTATCGAGAAGATATTTTTGTATCAGATTCTCGAATAAATTCTTTTCGACTCCTGACCGGATATTTTTGAGAATCGACTCAAACCGCAGGTTTTTCAGGGTATCGCCGCCGTAAGACCACGTATCCAAAATGCTCATATCAATCGCCAAGCCTTTCGGAAAGCCGGAAACCTGAAATTCCCGAAGCGTAAATTCCGTGCTGTTAATCGCCCCTTCAATCAGTTTGCGGTCAATTCCGTCCTTGACGAGTTTTTTGAGGGTTGTATCCAGCACTTCGAGGAATTTTTCTTTTTTCTCCGGTTCCGAATTTTGCACAACGATTGAAAAACAGGGCTGCAAAATGGAATTGTCAAACGAAGCACTGACATCTAATCCGACACCGGCATCAAGCAATGCCCTTTTAAGCGGACCGCCATCGCTGCCGACGAGAATGTACGACAGTAAATCCATTGCGTAACTCCGTTCGGCATCGTTTACGTCCGTCGGCAGCAGATAATTCATACTCAAAAACGTTTTCTCTGTTGTCGATTCGCCCAAATCAACGGAGTATTCCGCCGTAATATCTTTCGGCTTATCAAAGGGCGGTTGCGGCTTAACCGCTGCATCAACCGTTTGCTTATCAAAGCGGGACAGGTATTGCTTATCGAGAAATTCGAGGTGTTTTTCGACGTTCCCGTTTCCGTACAGATAAATCATCGAGTTCGACGGATGATAGAATTTGTTATGAAACGCAACAAATTTTTCCTGTGTCAGTTCGGGAATGTTATCGGGATTGCCGCCGGAATCGTTGGCGTAAGTCGAATCGGGATACATCGACTTTTGGATTGTCCGGTACAAAACGCTTTGCGGCGAAGAATAGACACCTTTCATTTCGTTATAAACGATACCGTTGTACGTCAGATTGCCGCCGGCATCAACTTCGTAATGCCAGCCTTCCTGCATCAGGATTTCCGGTATTTTTTTGACGTTCGGAAAAAAGACGGCATCGAGATACACGTCCATTAGATTTTGAAAATCCTTATCATTGCGGCTTGCGACGGGATACATTGTCCGGTCATCGGCGGTGAAGGCGTTGAGAAAGGTTTGGAGCGAACCTTTGAGCAAATCAACAAACGGCTCTTTGGAGGGAAACTTTTCGCTGCCGCACAGAGCGGAGTGTTCCATCACGTGAGCAATGCCGGTGCTGTCAGTCGGCGGCGTGCGGAAAGCGATGCAGAAGACTTTGTTATCGTCTTCGCTGGAAAGATAGAGCAGCGGCGCACCGGATTTGATGTGCTGAAAATAATACGCTGTCGATTTGACTTCATCGACTTTCTGCGTCCATTGAAGCGTAAATCCGTGATGGACGGAGCCGTCTTTGAATGTTTCTTGGGACATAGATTGGGAAGTGAATTGAAAGGTGAACGCCGCTGCACAGGCAGCGGTCAGGGACCAGGTAACGAACAGAGACCGCATTTAATAGCACTCCTTGCGTTTGAGAGACATTGACACCGAAGCATTATACGGGTAAAAAACGGCGGTGTAAAGTGTTTTCAGTTCTCTACTTTTCCTGTGTCAATGTTTACCTTCCGGTATCGGCTGCCGGTTTTACCGACCGCTCCAGATGTTTTTGTGCGACCGCTTCGCCTCGTTTTCCGCCTGCCGCAAACGCTCTTTCGCCGCCGGGGAAAACCGGTATTGAAGTTGCGCCCGCGCCAATCCTTCACGAAGCAGCAACTCGTTCAGACAAACCTCGCCGGTGGATAATTGTAAATAAACGAATGCCAGCGTCCTGCCGTACCGGTCTATCTGGTCGCCGTCATAAGCAATACGAACCCGGTTGTTCGATGCCGCTATCATCTTTTTCGTCATTGCCGATGCCTCCGGTCCGTAAGGCTCAACCGGCGAATTCGGCTTTACCGTTTCCGGCGTGTTGGAACCAATCAGACGGATACGGTACTTCGTTTGCGTACCATCAATAACATCAAACGTATCGCCGTCAGCAATGTGAACGACCCGCCAAATACCAACTTTAAGCGGACTCCGCTTTTTTGACGGCAACGCTGAATCCGCAGCAAAGACGCTGGGACTCATTTCGCCGTTCAGGTCAACAGCATTTTTTCCGCTGATGATTTTTTCTGCCGTCTGCCGCCACTGCGGATTGATGAATCCGAGAACAGCGAGCAGAACGAAAACCGCCAACGCTGTCCAATAGCGTTTCGGTAATAACCGTGTCAATCTATTTTTAGGAGTTTTACGTTTCATTTGTGTTTATTTCGCTTCTTTTTTGAAGAACTGCGCTGCTTGGTCGGAAGTGATGCGGCGTGTCTTCGGTATTGGAATACCCGTACTGCCGCTTAAGTATCTTCCTGTAACGGAACTTCGATTTTTAATTATCTCTTTCGGCGTTCCCTGCGCAACAACAGAGCCTCCGTATTTACCCGTCATTGGACCAAAATCCAATACGTTGTCAGCCGATGTTATCACATCTTTATCGTGTTCAACAACAAGCAGCGTGTTGCCCAACTCGCGCAATTTTCGCAGTGCATCAATCAAACGCTGATTATCCCGCGGATGAAGTCCTATCGTCGGTTCGTCTAATACATACAACACGCCGACCAATCCGCTGCCGATTTGTGCTGCCAGCCGTATCCGCTGCGTTTCTCCGCCGGAAAGCGTCGGTGCAGAACGACCTAGCGTCAGATAATTCAAACCGACATCAATTAAAAATTGCAGCCGGTTTTTCATATCGCTTAACAACTCGCCGGCAATCTTTTGTTCACGCTCGTTCGGTTTCCAGTTCTCGAAGATATTCACCAGTTTGTTGAGCGGCATCCGGCAAAGTTGGTCTATCGTGTAACCGATAAACCGGACGGCAGACGCATCATCGCGAATCCGGCTGCCGAGACAAACGCCGCATTCAACTTCAACGATAACTTCGTCGTTCTGATAACGCAATGCCGAAACAAGCCGCATCGCTTCTTCCATCGCCGGATAAAGCCCCTTATACTGAAACCGCAGCAGCGTCTTTTTGGACGAATCTCTGACCTCGTACCAGGTATTGCCCGTCCCCTGAAAAATCATTCGCCGATGTCTTGCGTCCAGTTCCTCGAACGGCACATCAAGCAGTATTCCCGTGTATTTCGCAAATGTTTCAAGTACCGCTGTACGGAGATGCTGTTTATCCGACTTCCGCTCATCAGAACAATCGGGCAGCAGTGCTACGGCACCGGCGCGGATAGTCAACTTCGGGTCTCTGAGAAACAACGCCGGGTTGGCACCTAACTGCACGCCGAGTCCTTCGCAGTGCGGACACCAGCCCAACGGCGAGTTAGCGGAGAAATGATGCGGAGTCAGCGGTTCAAAACTCCGACCGCATTTTTCGCAAACCAGAAACAAACTATGCACCGTTCGTTTCCAGTTCGTTTCGTCTTCGGAATCATCTGCTTCAATAATATGCACAATTCCCTGTCCGATACCCAACGCTTTTTCAATGCTTTCGGCAATGCGGCTTCGCTGTTCGCGGTTTAACTTTTCGTCTTTCACGGAGATTCTATCGACAACCGCTTCGACATCGTGTTTTCGCCGCCGGTCAATTTCAGGAACGTCGTCAATTTGATACGTTACACCGTCAATGCGGACACGGGAATAACCGCCGGCTTTAACACGTTGGAATAAATGTTCATACTGCTGTCCTGTTTCAAGTGTCAGCGGAGCCGTTACAAGAAACCGGTCCGTTTCGTTTTTCCCCGCTGCCGTAACCGTTTTTTCAACAATATCGTCCAGCGTTTGCGTTCCGATAGGAATATCACATTCAGGACAATACGGCACGCCGAGCCGGGCAAACAGCACGCGCAGATAATCCTGTATTTCCGTAACAGTTCCGACAGTGCTGCGCGGCGACCGGGATGCCGATTTCTGTTCAATCGCAATCGCCGGCGACAGTCCTTCGATATTTTCAACTTTCGGCTTCTGCATTTGTCCGACGAATTGCCGGGCATAACTCGACAGACTTTCGACATACCGGCGTTGTCCTTCAGCGTAAATCGTGTCCATCGCCATCGACGATTTACCGCTGCCGCTGCGTCCGCAAAACACCGTCATCTTGTCCCGCGGAATATCAACGGAGACGTTTTTCAGGTTATGCTCCGTTGCGTTATGAACACGGATAAAACCAGGTCCGTCCTGCTTTACCGGAACGGGGCTGATTGTATTCCGCTTCGCCGCAGAAGGGTTAAACATCTTTTTCAACGCCCTGCCGGTATAACTTTCGGCGCATCGGGCAACTTCTTCAGGCGTACCGGTTGTTACAACATATCCGCCGGCTTCACCGCCTTCGGGACCGAGGTCAATAACCCAATCTGCCGTTTTGATAACGTCGAGATTATGTTCAACGACCAATACCGTGTTACCGTTGTCGGCAAACTCGTGCAGCACTCCGAGCAGCACTTTAATATCAGCAAAATGCAGTCCCGTTGTCGGTTCGTCAAGCAGATACAGTGTCTTTCCGGTACTGCGTTTGACAAGTTCCCGCGCCAGTTTGATTCGCTGTGCCTCTCCGCCGGACAGTGTCGGCGAAGGCTGCCCCAACTTCATATACCCCAAACCGACACGGTCGATAAGCGTTAAATAATGCCGTATCTTCGGATGGTTGCCGAAATGTTCTAATGCTTCTTCGATACTCATATTGAGAGCATCGTTAATCGATTTACCTTTGTATTTCACCGATAGCGTTTCGAGATTGAAACGCTGCCCCTGACAAGCCGAACACGTAACATACAGGTCGGCGAGGAAGTCCATTTCGAGACGTTGTTCGCCGCGTCCTTCGCAGGCATCGCAGCGTCCGCCGCGGACATTGAAACTGAAACGCCCCGGAGCGAAGCCTTTGACTTTCGCCTCCGGCAACTCCGCATAGAGCGACCGGATTTCGTCAAAAACTTTAATATATGTTGCCGGATTACTATGATTGCCGCGTCCAATCGGCGACTGGTCAATGTCGATTAACTTGTCGAGATAATGCAGCCCCTCGATTTTTTTGTATTTGCCCGGATTGCCGAAACCCCGGTTTAAGTCACGGTTTAACGCTTCGACAATAATACCGTTGACCAGCGACGACTTGCCCGAACCGCTGACACCGGTTATGCAGACAAATGCGCCGAGCGGTATCGCAACGTCAACTTTTTTCAGGTTATGATGTGCTGCTCCGCGGATAATCAGTTGCTTCGTCTTGTCAATCGCCCGCCGTTGTTTCGGCAGCGGTATCGAATCTTCACCGTTCAGAAATTTTAAGGTCTTCGATTCAAAAACCTCTCCGTTTTTTTTGCTGCCATCCAATGTTAGTTTTTCGGCATAACCGCCGCGCACGCCGGGACCGGGTCCGAAGTCAACAAGAACATCAGCCGCCCGCATTGTGTCTTCATCGTGTTCGACAACGACAACGGTATTGCCTAAATCCCGAAGGCGGCGCAGCGTTCCCAAAAGCCGGTCGTTGTCCCGCGGATGCAGACCGATACTCGGTTCGTCGAGAATGTACAGCACGCCGACGAGTCCGCTGCCGATTTGACTCGCCAGACGTATCCGCTGCATTTCACCGCCGGAAAGCGTCGGGGCAGTCCGCCCCAGTGCCAGATATTCAAGACCGACATTCACCAAAAAACTGATGCGGTTACGGATTTCCTTTAATACTTCTTCGGCAATCAGTCCCTGATTCTTCGTCAGTGTTAACTTCGTGAAAAATTGCTGCAACCGGTCAATCGGTAAAGCACATAACTGCGGCAGCGTCAATGATTTTCCGCTTGC
>JAITQJ010000113.1 GCA_031288955.1 Planctomycetaceae bacterium
CAGTACAGTTCATTCGACCGCTGGTATCGGCGAGCAGTTTTATACGTTCTTCAATCGCCGGAATACCGGCTTGCTCCAGTTCCTCGGCACTACCAGTCTCGCGAGCCTTCCCGCCGAGTTTTCCCGATGCAAAATGAAACATTGGCAATCGGTTATCAAATGCTTGTGAAAACCGCTGCCGAAAACGCTCTTTGTCCCGCTGTTCCCAATCATCGCAGCCGGTTACAATCACGTCATCGCAAAGTTGTCCGAAAAACTTATCGTGAAAATCTTTTTCGCCTTTTAGTATCCCCTGTTCGCCGAGAACAATCCAAAACACCTGCGATACCGAAGCCGTCAAATAGGTCTTGAGCGATTCTTCGTGAGAACCCTCTGCCCCTTCCAGTTGAGCAGCACCGAAACCGGGCGTATCTGCAATCACCAAACCGTTTTTTAACAACGGCAGCGGAGCGTGAACGACGACCCGCTGAATTGTTTTACTCCGCTCTGCACCGCTGTTATCGGCAAGAGCTTTAAGACGTTTGTGAACACTTTCAATATCGGGACACTGCCAACGAGGTTTTTGAATACTTGCAAAGTAGTGAACTGAAACCAAATACTCGTTGCCGTAAATAAACTCAATCGGTGCTGCCGTGCAAGGACCATTTCGGCGGGGTGCAAGTTCCTGTCCAAATAAAGCGTTAAGCAAAGTTGATTTACCGACATTCGTTAAACCGACAACGGCAACCACATAACGTTTGGAAGCCGCCATTGTCCGCCGGCGTATTTCGGCAAGCATCTGCCGGACATCGGCAAATATTCCGGCGAACGTTTGGTGAATTTCACCCGCAACCGGACGATGATACTGTTCGCTTTCGGAAACGAGCAATAATAGTTCATCGAGTATGTTTTCTAACTTTACGGACACCTTTTAGACTGTTGTGTTAATCCATTCTGTACTCTGCGCAATAATTCGGTTGAGTTTTTCACTTTGTTGCTTCAGTGTGCTTAATTCTGTTTTGCCGGGACGGTTTGCTTTCGCATTGTTTAGAGCATCTTCCAACTCCTTGATTTGGTAATCAAGGTTGTTTTTGAAACGCTCAAGAATCGAAATGCCCATTTTCCGCAGTGCGGGGATGCGGTCTTCACGGATACTCTTGAAGATTTTCTCAATTTGTTTCCGTGCCTCATCTTCGAGTTTGTCCTTCTGTTTGAGTTTCGACAATCTCCAAGCAAACGGTACGGCAAGGACACCGACACCGGCGAGTGTCCAGCCGACCGGACCGGCGAGGGCAACCCAAAGCGGCGTGGTTAATAAAGTCGGGGCGGCAACGGCTCCTGCTCCGGCACTTGCGGCTGCCCCGCCCATTAACGTACCGCCGATGGGCATACCTATCAGGCAGACGGACGCGCTATCAAGCAATACACCAAGTCCGCCTAATAGTGCTGCGGTGGATGCTGCGGAGGCACCCGCAGAAGCCGCGGCAGCAAGAGCAGCGGTATTCGTTGCAGCAATTGTTGCCGCAGTGGCAGCACCGGCAGAAACAACTCCGATACCAGTCGCGGCTAATGCTCCGCCCCCAATCAGTCCCGTGGCTGCCGTCATATCTCTTTGTGACCTGAAAACAATACGTCCGGCATCATCATTGGTAAGAACCGGATACTCGGTATCTAACCCCTCACAGGCTTTTTGCGCTGCGGTCTCAAAGCGTTCTGTTATCGGAGTAAAGACATCGGTGATGGACTTGTTCAGAAATGTGGGTAATTCCTTGACAAGTTTGCCGACACCGACCGTCCCAGTGTTGTTTATCTTTTCTGTAACTTCGGCAGTTATACTTTTTTCTGCTTTGCCGAGTTGGGACGCAAAGTCTTCGACAGATTCTTTCCATTTGCGTCCAAATTCTTTCTCCTGAAATTCGCGTTTGCTGCCGAGTTCTTTCTTCTGCTTTTGAAGATGAGCGATGTCAGTATCTAACTCCGCTTCGCTTTTAGTGCCGGAAGAATACGTCACTTCTATTGTCCGCAGTTCGGATGCGACAATACCGCTAACCTTGCTTATAAAACGTTTCCGAATGACAGCCCCTTTGTGTTCTTCAAGAAAACGGTTAATGTCCGTTATGAGTTCCGGGACATTGCTTTCCGGTTTATTGATATACGCATATTTTGCGCTGATTTTATGAAATCCCTCCGGCGTGATATTGCAGTGGGCGAGTTGCTGACGGTTGTGGGAGACGGCGGCATCAATTTCATCCGCTTCGGATTCATCTATCTTGTTGATGACAAAGAATATCTTGTCAATGTCCGCCTTTTTAACCTCTTTCAAAAGTTTGAGTTCTTCTTCGTCAAGGGGCATTCGGGCAGTTACAAGAAAGATGACTGCATCGGCTTGCGGAATAAAAGCGTGCAGCAGTGCGTCGTGATGTTCATAGAGCGATCCGGCACCGGGCGTATCCACGGAGTTCGACCTGACTGGGCAGATTAGAAAATTGCCCTGTTACTTCGAGCAGAGCGACTTCTTTTTTATTGCTCGGATTTAACTCTTCTGTTACGAAATCTTTGATACGGGAACAGGGAATCGCTTCGCTTTTACCGTTTTGAAAAAAAACGGTTGCGGATTCGCTCTTTCCGTGACGGAAACGTGTAATCGCACTGGAAGTTGGCAATTTATCAATCGGCGCAAGTGTGTCATCTTGCCTGCCGAGCATCGCGTTGATGAGGGTGGATTTGCCGCGTTTTGCCTTACCGAGAACAGCAAGAGTAAAAGTGTTTGCGGCAAGAGCGTTTTTTGCCTCATTAATTTGTTGGATGATGTCATCACGTTTACGTTCGGACATTACGGCGGACAAATCGTCTGCCCATTGGTAAAGATTGTTAAAGTTTGTCATCTTGTGAGGTAATTTGTAACACTAGGGCGTGTTGACGCTTGTCCGGCTTCTTTGTGAAAGACAAGTCGCCATTATGATAAATTTTTCCTGCCCCGTCAAGCCCTTCTCGATAATAGACTAAAATGTCCTTTTCCAACGTTACCAGACCGATTTTCACCCGTCCCTGATGGCTTGCATCGGGTATCGTGTAAAGGTAAATGACGCTGTAAGCAAACGTGTTTTCAAAGGCAATTTTAGGGGCTGTTGACTCTAATTTCAC
>JAITQJ010000024.1 GCA_031288955.1 Planctomycetaceae bacterium
ACAAACATTATCGCTATTGATTGGAGTCCGCTGCAACGCCGCCAGAAAAGCAGCGGCGATTGGATTGATTGGGATTGGGCAGCACATTTGATTAAAGAGCAGAGCGGTATCGATACGGAAAAATACCTCAATCTAATGGGGAAAGAAACACTCAAACGATGGATGTCCGCTATGGTTGATACATTGAATCTGCCTGCAGCAACGGCTGCCCAAATTCCGAAAGCGGTAGAACAGGTGGACGGCAATCTGTTCGGCAGCGAAGGGTTGCGTCTTGAAGCGGAAAAAACGCATATCATTGGTTTCAGTCACGGAGCGCATATTGCGGGAATGTTGGGCAGCAGGCAGAACGGTAAAGTACGGCGGATAACGGCACTTGACCCGTCAACAAGAATAGTGCATTTACAGCCGGAAAACTACTGGGGCAATGCTTGGGATAAAAATTCGGCGTGTTTCGTTGATATGTATGCGTCGTCATCGGTACTGGGAACGTCAAAAATTTACGGACACCGAACGTTTTTTGTGAAGCCGAAAAAGGCGAACTCTTGGTGGTATCCCGATGTCTTTCACCCTGTCGAAAGTCATCTTTATTCGGCGAAATGGTTTTTATCGACTATCGGCGGCAGCGACAACCGGTTCGGTTATGCTATTTCTGTAACGCAAAAGGACACCGAGGACAAAATGACGAACATCACCAGCACACTGCCGAGAGCCGGCGAATTCGACGGAATTGATGAAGCGGTTGAAAACGAATGACCGCCAGCGGGAACGATAAAGTTAACTCCTGCACAAATACTCTCCGCAGTGTTAACACCGGCAAATTATTTGCTATAATGCTTCGTACAGATAACCGCATTGGAATAAATCCGGCAAAGTTTATCTCTAACTCAAGGTTTTTCGTATGACTCTCCAACGACGGATGAGCGGTGTTTTACTGCCGCTTTCTTCACTGCCCGGCAGTCCGCTTTGCGGTAACCTCGGTACCGGTGCGAGACGCTTCGCCGACTTCCTGCACCAAAGCGGGCAAAAAGTCTGGCAAATGCTTCCCGTCAACCCTATCGACGAATGTTATTCGCCGTATGCCAGCGTTTCAACCTTCGCCGGTAATCCCGTCTATCTTGACCTCGTTGATTTGGCAAAAAACGGACTCCTCGATGAAAGCGATTTGTCCGCTATTCCAACAGGACCGAAAACCCGAAGTGCCTTCAATGCCGTCAAATCCGTTTACGCACCCCGGCTGCATAAGGCTTTTCAGCGGTTCAGGCAAACGAAAAATACCAAATATCATCAGGCTTTCGAGGCATTTATCGAAAACAACGCCTGGGTTGGTCCGCACGCCCTGTTCAGTGCATTAAGCGAAAAATTCGCTGCGGTTGATTGGACCCGCTGGAACGATAAAGAATTGAGAAATGCCGACCAAAACGCTTTGCACCGTGTTCACGGTGAAGTCAAAGATGCTGTCGATTACTACGCCTTCGAGCAACTGTTATTCGATGTGCAATGGAACGAATTACATCAGTATTGCCGGCAGAAAGAAATAACGCTTATCGGCGATGTCCCGATTTACGTTTCCAAACACAGCGTCGATACCTGGGCGAACCGGCAGTTGTTCCAAATTGATGCCGACGGGAAGATGACCCGTGTTGCAGGAGTGCCGGCGGATAGTTTTAATCCCGACGGGCAGCGTTGGAATTCGCCGCTTTTCGATTGGGACAAGCATAAAGAGACCGGTTACGATTGGTGGCTGCAGCGGCTCGCAGCGTCGCTGCACCGCTTCGATGCTATCCGTCTTGACCATTTTATCGGCTTTTACAATTATTTAAGTATGACTCCTGAACCAGACCCGAACGACCCGGGGTTTTGGGTGCAGGGACCGGCGGACGAATTTTTTGAAACGGTGTTAAAAACGTTTCCGAATGCGCAATTGATTGCCGAAGATTTGGGCGTGATGAAACCGGAAGTGCATCAGTTGCGGGACAAGTTTCATTTTCCCGGCATCAATGTTTTTCAATTTTATTTTGACTTCCGCCGCAGCACGGACGCAACGCTTGAATGGAAAACAAACTCAATCGTATGCACGGGAACACACGATACCAACACGTTGTCGGCTTGGTTTGATGAAGTGCTTCTCGACCGGAAAAAGCCGGAACCGTTTTGGAATTTTCCGTTTCTTTTTGATTTGATAAAGGCGAATATGCCGGCGGACACGGCAGTAAAGCGGCAAACGATTCTTTGGGGAATTATCCGCAAGATATTGAGTTCCGCTGGCAATGTTGCCGTGTTTCCGATGCAGGATTTGCTGGGGTTACCGGCATCGTGCCGAATGAATTTCCCCGGTCACGCTGACGGTAATTGGGTATGGCGGCTTGACGAATCCGCATTGACGGACGAATTAGCCGACCGTCTGCGGAGTTGGACAAAAGAATTCGGACGGGATTAGACGTTAAAACGCCTTTTCCGCCGGTATTTTAGAAGTTGCTCTAAAATACCATCATCGTATAGGTCAGGTTGTGGAATCGGTTGATTGTTTCGTTTTGCTTGTTATGGACCGGACAGATTTCTCCGCCGCTGTAAAGCAGGGAGAAAGGAACACTGTCGCCGATAAGTTCAAGCGACTTGTTGATTTCATCTTCGGCGTTCGGACTGATAACCAGCGCGCGGGTAAAACACGGTATCGCAATGATTCCGTTTGCCCCGTTCTTGTTGACATCTTCCAATGCCATCTTCACGGCGGTTTCCGCTGTTTCCATTACACCGAAGTAGTCAATTTCAGCAAAGGCGAGGGACGACCCCACCGGAATTACTCCGCCGCACAACGCCCCTTCTGCGGTAACTGAATACATACTGTATGCCGCTGGTTCGGTTCCATCGCCGTAGTCAACGAGAAACGGCAGCATTGTTACCGCTGCGACCCCGCTTACCTTTACCCCAATGGATTCAAAATAGGAAAGGACGGGCATATTATTGATTTTTTTGACCCGATAACCGTCGGAAGCAGTAACAAGGGCTTCCTGATTTTGGACATTTTTTCGGGAAACGGCTGTCGTGTAAAACCTCGGCTGAATGTTTCCCTTCACAAGCAGCAATGCCATCTTGTGAAGATGATATTCCCCGTTTCGGAATACATAACTGTCCTTATAGGTCATCGAGGTATCATTGGAAAGTGTGCCGAATACAGGAACACCGCCGCTTATTTTGGTCAGGATATTGAGCATTGACGCACCGCTGACATCGCCCATAACCGGACCAAGAACGATGGTCAATGCGGGGTCTCCGCCGAGTTTCGATTGGGCTTCGGCGTATGTTTTTTCGATGGGAGCGGCAACGTTATCGGCGGTAATCTCATCGGAAAACGCGGTGGCAAAGGTTACATCATCGGCGGTCAGAACGGTGAGACTCAACTGGTCCATACTGCCGTGTGCATTGACTGCACCGCCGAATACGACGCAGCCGATGACATCGAAGGGCAGGGCTTTACAAACGGCTTCGACAACGCCTGTTTCGACGAATTCGTAGTAGCAGGTGAGGATTCCGACGGAATCTTTGAGGAGCGGTTTATCTTTGAGTTGAGCGGTGAGGTCGTTAACGGCAGCGTCGGTGTCATCAATTTCCGACGTGTAAGCGTTGTACATTTTCAACATTTTCGCATTGCCCTGTTTTTGGCAGGATTGGATAACTACCAAGAGCAATTCTAGACTATCATTTTGCCGTTGTCAAGGAAAAACACAAAGCCCCGAAAGAAAACGGGGCTGCCGAAACCGCCGGTTATTTCGGCGGCTGCGGGATTTGTTGCAGCGTTTGCTGCAATTCTTCGGCAGAAGCAATGTT
>JAITQJ010000217.1 GCA_031288955.1 Planctomycetaceae bacterium
TAACGAAAGTCCACTTGGAAGGGGCACTTCCGGTACAGGAAATATGGAAGTTGAAAGCAGAGGGCAAGGAGTATCATCCGACGCAGATACAACAGATACCGGAGAAATACCTCAAGGCGGAAACGTCAGACTTGAAGATAACAGTCAAGAAGGGCAGGAATGACAAACTGGTGCTGACGCTTGAAGGCGAACCGGTGGGGAAATTAAAGCAGGCACGTAATGTCGATGACGAAAAGTAAAAGAGGTTAACAAGAGAGGCGGGGCTAACACCCTCCGCTCTTGTGCCGGAGAAAGTATAGATTATGGAATAAGTCTAAAGAAAAGATGAAGAGAGTCTTGACCGTTATATGCGCCGGGTCGGTAAACAGGTCGGAAGTATCGGCAATAATCACGGTCGTATGTCCGAGGATTTTTTTTACAGCGCACTGGCAAAGAAACAACTGTTTGCCGGAATCCAGTTCGATAAAATCCTTAAAAATGTCAAGCCGCCGACTGCCCGGACGGACATCGAATATGACATTCTTCTGATTAACGGTACCGCCGTTGCGCTCATTGAGGTTAAATATCTGCCGCATCTCAATGATTTGAAGAAGTTGGTTACAGACAAAGTCGAAAAGTTTCGCCGGTTATACTTTTCACGATGAAATTCTGACGGAAGCCAAGGCACTGGGAATCGGCACGCTTCAGCGGGACGGTAAAGTTCTGGAATGTAACACCGAAAACATCAGAGCGTTTTAACCGGCGTTCATTGTGCTGCCGTTCCACTCCAAGCCGAGCATTACAACATTGATGCCCGAACCGATGCCGAGCAGCGCAACACGGCTGCCGAAGGGGACAAACCCCTGTTCAATACCCAAAGCCGCCGCCGTCGGTAATGCCGCACTGCCCGTATTGCCGAGCGACTCCAATGTCGAAAAGTTGATTGCGTCGGGCAAATGCAGCGTATCAAAAAGCAAACGCTGATGTGCCCTGCCGACCTGATGGCAAAACGTCTTGTCAATATCTTGACGCTGCCAGGACGTTTCCTCTAAAAAAGTCTCGAAACACGTTCCCGCCGCCGCAACGCCTTCCTTCATCAATGTTTCCGAATCCGTTTGCATCAGCGGATTCATTGCATCGCCGCCGGATTGGTCTGTTTCGCTTCGGCAAAGATGACAAAACTGCGTTTGTGCATAAACACTTCCGCCCAACAGCCGGTTGCCTGTCCGGCTTAACCGCCGGTTTGTCAAGAGAACGGCTGCCGAACCGGAACCGATGGTCAACGAGGCAAAAGCCGATTTCACACTTTTGCGGTTTAATGTCAAATCGCCGTTGAGTTGTCTAATCGTTGTTTCGAGCAGAGCGCGGGAACTTTCGCTGCCGACAGCAATACCGGCTTCGATATGACCGAGTTCAATCATTGACGCAATTTGAATCATTGCGCTGACGATACCCAGACAGGCGTTTGATATATCATAGACGAAACCTGACGGCGGCAGTCCTAACGCATTATGAACGCCGCAAGCGGTTGCCGGTTCCAAATAATCCCGGCAAACGGAACCGTGAATCAGCGCACCGATTCGGTTTTTATCGAATTGCGTTTGTTCTAATAATTTCCGTACCGTAATAATGCTTTGCGAACCGGGCGTTGTCCCTTTTTTCCAAAGGCGGCGTGATTTGATGCCGGTTAACAATTCAAGCCTTCCGGCGGGAAGTTTGAGGCGGTTATAAAGCGGTTCGAGTTGCTTTTCGATGTCATCTGTTGTAACAATTTCTTCGGGAAGCGTACAAACAAAGGCTTCGGTGCAGACATTTTGGTATTTCATTGCCCGGCGTGTTTTTTTGTAACTATTCGTTCTTTGTTTTTTGTGCTATTAAGCCTGCCACGTAGCCTGCTTTGAAACCGGCATCAATGTTGACGACGGCAACATTAGCAGCACAACTATTTAACATTCCCAGCAAAGCGGCTAAACCGCCGAAGTTCGCCCCATAGCCGACACTCGTCGGAACCGCTATCACCGGACAAGATACATAACCGCCGACCACGCTCGGCAATGCCCCTTCCATTCCCGCAACCACAATGACCGCATCGGCATCTTGCAGCACCGGCAACTTCGCTAACAAACGCTGCGGACCGGCAACGCCCGCATCCTGAATCAGGATTGTTTCCGCTCCCATCCAGCGTGCCGTTTCACACGCTTCCTCTGCAACCGGAGCATCGCTTGTTCCCGCCGAAACAACGGCAACCTTGCCCTGCGGCTGCCGCTGTTTGCAGCCTTGCGGTATCAAACGCAGCGTTCGGGCGAGCGGATTATGGAAAACTGTATGCTCCGATGTCTTGAAAACATTTTGCAGATATTCCGCCTTGTCCGCATCAATCCGGGTCGCCAGCGCATCCGTTTTTTCTTCGGCAAAGGAACGGAGAATCTTCGCAATCGTTTCGGCATCTTTACCTTCACCGTAAATGACTTCGGGGAAACCGCAGCGTTCCTTGCGTCCGGCATCCAGTTGAACGTTCCCCAAATCAATAATTTCGTCGTTGTGCATCTGACAAATAGTTTCCTAATTGTTCACGGCTTAAACAGCGATAAAACAGCCGGCTATTTTTTCCCGCAGCACGCTTTGTACTTCTTGCCGCTGCCGCAAGGACACGGGTCATTACGCCCCACCGCCGGTCCCTTGTACACCGGTCCCTTATTGCGTATCGGCTCACGCTTTTTTTCCGATGTTCCAGCCGCATTGGCCGCATCGACATCGTCTCTGTTGCTTTGGGATAAATCACTCAACGCACTCCCAGCCTCGGCGTGCTGCGTCTCTGTTTCCTGCCAGGTCTGACTCACAAAGCCGGGGTCAAGTTGTTCCATTCGGAATATCAAATCCGTCACCCGGCTGTACACCGTGTTCCACATCAGCGCGAACAACTTCATTCCTTCACGCTTAAACTCAACCTTCGGGTCAACCTGTGCATAGCCCCGCAAGCCGATACTCGAACGCAGATGGTCCATCACAAGCAGATGGTCTTTCCAAACCGTGTCGAGTATTTGTAACACCAGCGACCGCTCCATCTGCCGCATTTCGGGATTATAACGCTCCTCAACAAGCGAACACAACCGGTCTTCCAACTCCTCCGGTTCCCAATGCAGCAATTTCGGGACAGTCAAGAGCCGCTGCGTATCGATGCCTTCGTAAACCGTCCGGTTGAACCAATCGGCAAAATCGGCGGCGGCTTTTTCGTTACGCAAAACGTATTTGGGACGAAGACGTATCTCCCCGCCTCTTTGAGACGACTTCGTTGTTGCATATTTGCCGGTGTATTTCGTCTGCGTTTTCGCAACGCTGCGTGCCGCAAACTTGCTGCCGGCAGACACCTTGCCCAAACCGGCTTTGGCTGTCTGTTGTTCTTCGATGTCCTTACGCAGCGCGGCGTAATCAATACCGTTGCTGCGTAAAAGTTCGGCAAAATGTTCCCGCATTTCGGCAAAGACCGACTGCGTATGTTCCGATGCAATCCGGCTCTGCTCGAACATTGTTTCGGCAATTTCCTGACGCTGTTTACTCTTCAAATCGTCAAGCGATAAAGCGACATCGAAACGCTGTTTTGCCCAGGAAACGAGACCTTCACGGTCATAACGCTGTCCGTTCTGGTCTCGAATCGTGAAGTGTATTAAGCCGCCGAGAACGGGAAATTGAACCTCTTTTTCGCGGTACTTTTCGTGTGTCAATTCCCGAAGACCGGCGTGCAGTTTATCTGTTTCCCACTCCTTGATTTCGTCAAGATTGAGCGTAATTCCGAATTTCTGTTTAACCCAGCCGGCTGCCGTTTTCAAGCCGTAGAGTTGTTCGAGAAGTTCTGCCCCGTCTGACAGGTCAACGTTGTCAATATATTTGTGCGCCTTTTCAATCAGGACTTCCGCCAACTCTTCGCGGGGAATCTTTCTTAAATCCCGCTCGGAATAACCCGTGTGCCAGGTCGAGTTTGACCAGCGTGCCAATGCCTGCCAATTCCATTCCGACTCTTCGGCATCTTCAGGCAAATTTTCCTCGATTTGGTCAAGAACGTAACTTTCCGCCATCCGTTTGGCGTGTTCCGTTGCGAAAAGTTGCGCCTGTTTGAAATCTGTGCCGCGAAAATCCCGAACCTCAAATTCGGTATTGAGTCTCGCACCGCACCAAGCCGCAAATGCTGCCGCCTCGTAATCCTTGTCAAGAAATTCGCCGAGATGTTTATCGACTTGTTCGTCAATCATCTCAAATATCAATTCCTTGCAATTCGCCCCGTCGAGAATACGCTGCCGATAACCATAGACCGATTTGCGCTGGAAATCCATCACCTCATCGTATTCGAGAAGATTTTTACGCACATCAAAGTTCCGCTCTTCGACTTTTTTCTGCGCCCCTTCGATACGCCGGCTCACCATTTTGCTTTCGATACGCTGCCCTTCTTCCATACCGAGCATCGTCATCACACGCTTGACCCAATCACCGGCGAATATCCGCATCAAATCGTCTTCAAGCGACAGGAAGAATCGGCTGCTGCCGGGGTCTCCCTGCCGACCGGTACGTCCGCGAAGCTGCAAATCAATCCGCCGCGCCTCGTGCCGTTCTGTACCGATAATGTGCAGACCGCCGAGTTGACGAACAAACTCCCCGTCCGGTTTCATCTGTTCCTTCGCTTCGATTTCGCCCACCAAATTCGTCCAGACTTCGCGGGGAACTTCCAAACGAGTCGGATATTGCGTTTGTAAAACGCTCCACGCCATCGCTTCGGGATTGCCGCCGAGAATAATATCCGTACCGCGCCCTGCCATATTTGTTGCTATCGTTACGGCACCTTTGCGCCCCGCCTGAGCAACAATTTCCGCCTCCCGTTCGTGATGTTTCGCATTAAGAACCTGATGCTTAATGCCTTTCATATCCAGCATACGGGAAATCAATTCGCTCTTTTCAATCGATACCGTTCCGACGAGAATCGGTCTGCCCCGATGCGACAGGGCTTTCACTTTTTTACGCTCAAGATACTCCGGCTCTTTGGAACCTTTGGGGACTATTTCGATGCGTTCGTCTGTTGCATTGACAATGTTTCCCCAGATTTCCTTATCACCGCCGAGTTCAGCAACATCCCATTTATGCAGCCGTTCGATTTCCTGCACGATAGCGGTGTACTTTTCCCGTTCCGTTTTGTAAATGGCATCGGGGAAATTGATGCGCCGCAGCGGCTTGTTCGTCGGCATCGCAATCACATCGAGTTTGTAAATCTTCCAGAACTCCGATGCTTCCGTCATACCGGTTCCCGTCATACCGGCAATTTTATCGTACAGTTTGAAAAAGTTTTGCAGCGTTATCGTCGCCAGCGTTTGATTTTCTTCTTTAACACGAACGCCTTCTTTCGCTTCAACCGCCTGATGTAAACCGTCGCTCCAATTCCGCCCCGGCATTGCCCGTCCGGTAAATTCGTCAACGATAACAATTTCATCGCCCTGAATCATATAATTGACATCTTTCTTATAAAGATGATGCGCTTTCAGAGCGTTGTCGATTAAATGCGGCCATTCCATATTCCCCGCCGTGTAAAACGATTCGACACCGACAAGTTTCTCGGCGTGCCGGATACCGGCATCGGTCAGGTTGGCAGTATGCTCTTTCTCCTTGACCTCAAAATCTGCGTCTCTGGTCAGTTGCCGGGCAATTTTATCGGCAAGAGAATAGCGTGTAACATCATCGTGCGCAGGACCGGCAATAATCAGCGGCGTTCGTGCTTCATCGATAAGAATGTTATCGACTTCGTCAACGATAGCGTAATTGAGTCTGCCCTGAACCTGTTGATACTGCGGCGGATAATGGTCGTCCTCTTTGGCGGCAAACTTCATATTATCACGGAGATAATCGAAGCCGAATTCGTTGTTCGTGCCGTATGTAATATCACATTGATACGCTTTCTGCCGTTCATCGGCAGGCATATTACTTTGAATCGCACCGACGGTGATTCCCAGCGACAGATACAGCGGTCCCATCCATTCCATATCGCGCCGGGCAAGATAATCGTTGACGGTAACAACGTGAACTCCCTTTCCGTCAAGGGCATTGAGATAGGCGGGCAATGTGGCAACGAGCGTTTTTCCTTCGCCGGTCATCATTTCGGCGATGGCACCGCTGTGGAGAACCATTCCGCCCATCAGTTGGACATCATAATGCCGCAATCCGAGAACTCGTCTTCCGGCTTCGCGGCACACGGCAAAGGCTTCGATAAGGAGGTCATCAAGCGTTTCGCCTTGGGCGAGCCGTTGACGGAATTCGGCAGTTTTATCTTTGAGTTCGTCATCGGATAGACGCTGGAGTCCGGCTTCGAGGCTGTTGATAGCATCGACTCTCGGCTGTAACCGCTTGATGTACCGGGCGTTAGAAGAGCCGAACAGAGACGTTATGTACGACTCAATTCCCCGCGTCAGTGCATTAAAAAAGTCCCCAACAATGTCAAAAAGACGTTCAAATTCCATTATGCTGCCGAACCGTTAAAATCTCAATCTATGAATCCCTCATTGTACCGTCAGCAGACTATCAAGTCAAGATAGGGAAAATGGGCGGCGGTATTGTCCCCCTGATAACCTATTTCAAAGCATTTTTGGTACAATGGAGTAATATAATCTATCGTTTTTCGTTAGATATTTCTTAAAAATGACGGAAATTTTATTTGGTATCACAGGCGGAATTGCGGCTTATAAAGCGGCGGCGGCTGTCAGCAAACTTGTACAAAGCGGCTTCGGTGTCGATGTCGTGATGACAGAATCGGCAACACAATTAATCGCCCCGAAAACCTTTGAAGCCCTGACAAACCGTCCCGTCCGCCGGTCTCTTTTCGATACCGGTACGGCACATCTGCATATTGAATTGGCTCGCAAGGCAGCACTGTTCTGCATTGCACCGGCAACAGCAAACATTCTTGCGAAAGCCGCCGCCGGCATCGCCGACGACCTGGTTAGTACGTTGATTCTGTCGTTTGACGGAAAAATTCTTTTTGCACCGGCGATGAATTCGGTGATGTGGCACAAACCGGCGGTGCAGCGCAACGTGCGGCAACTGCTTGATGACGGAGCGGTATTTATCGGTCCTGAAACGGGACATTTAAGTTGCGGCGAAACCGGCACCGGCAGAATGACAGAACCGGAACAAATCGTGAAAGAAATACAGCGGTTAACATACACCGGAAAAACGGAAAATCAGAACCGGTAATCGCAGGATTGCCGATTTTTATAAAAAACAGGTCTAATGTCAAAAACGATGCAAGAGACAATGCAGGCTTTGTTCCTGCCGCTTTTTTTGTTTACCGCAGTCTGCGCTGAAACGGCTGAACTGCCGCCGAAGATTGTCCTGACACCGATTGCGGCGTATCCGCACGACGAAAACGCTTATACGCAGGGACTCTTTTTTGACGGCGGTTATCTTTACGAAAGCACCGGACAATACGGTCAGTCAACGCTGCGAAAAGTTGACCCGAAAACAGGCGATGTCCTGATTCACGTCAATATCCCTAATCGGTATTTTGCCGAAGGTTTGGCACTGGCAGACGGCAAACTGTTTCAATTAACCTGGCGTGAAAATGCTTGTTTTGTCTTTGATAAGAACACGTTGAAAAAAACGGACGAACACAAATACAACGGCGAAGGCTGGGGACTGACTTTTGACGGAGAACATCTGATTATGAGCGACGGTTCGGCGGCGTTGAAATTTCTTGACCCGAAAACGTTCAAACAGAAACACAAAATCGGCGTTAGCGGCAAACCGCCGGGAGCGAAAAAAGATGTGCCGGTGCTGAATCTGAACGAACTGGAATTCATCTGCGGGGAAATCTGGGCGAACGTTTGGCAGACGACGAAGATTGTCCGCATTGACCCGAAGAACGGAAAAGTTATCGCCTGGATTGAAATGGCGGCATTCGTACCGGAGAAACACCGGACGGATACGCAAAATTGTGTTCTCAACGGTATTGCATTTGATGCCGGAACCAATCACGTTTATATCACCGGAAAAAACTGGAACGTGATGTACGTTCTCCGCTTGACAACGGACAAATAATTGGGCTGCCGATTCCGGTCTTTTACCGGAACCGTTTTTGGGGTAGAATAGCAAGGCGGGACGGTCTTTACCCGTGCAATAAAATAGTTATGTTACCTTGTTACATCATCAATCTTGACCGGGCAAAGGACAGGTGGGATGAAGTTTCCGGTCGTTTTCAATCCGTGGGCTTCAACGTTATCCGTGTGCCGGCTGTGGACGGAAGGGAATTGCGTTTTCCGCACCCTGATTTTGCTCAACGGCGTTATTTTTGGCTGTATGGAAGACCTCCCGTTGGAGCGAAAATTGCCTGCTTTTTAAGCCACATTAAAGCATTAAAAACGTTCTTGGAATCGGACGCACAGCACGCACTCATCTGCGAAGATGATGTTTTTCCGAAAC
>JAITQJ010000278.1 GCA_031288955.1 Planctomycetaceae bacterium
GGCTATTCGCAGACCAGTGCCGCTGTCCCGAACGATTACAATGTGCCTGAACAAACGCCGTATCAACCGCAGCCGAATGTGAATTATCCAAATCCGAACGGAAACCCAAACTATCAGCCGGGCAGTTATTTGCAATCCGCTGGTCGAGCCGTTCCATCGCCCTATCATCCGGCAATATCGAATCCGGCTGCACAATATCAGGCGAATCCGTATCCGCAGAATCAGTATCCGGCGAACCAGTACAATACGAACTCTAATATGCCGATACCGGAATCAGCAGCGTATCCTCCGCCGCAAGCACAAGTACCGGCGTATTATCAGCAGGCACCGGCACCGTATCCGCAAGGACAGTACCAGCAAGCCCCGCAGGTTTCGCAGCCCAACTATCCGCACGACTATGTCCCGTCGCATCGGAAAGTGTACTAACATCAGGCACTAACATCAACAGATATGACGCATACAGCATTGCCGGAAGTATTGCAGGGTGCCGCTTTTGTCAGCACGAAAGGTCTGGTTTATCGGCTCTTCGATGACGATGAAAGCGGACATTTGGCAGCGTTCTGTCCGCAGGAAGAAACGCTCGCTGATATTCCCTCGCCGGCAATAGATGTAATGACGAACGTTTCTCTCACTGCCTTTGACGAATTATTAAGCGAGCCGAAGGCGGTGCCGTTGAAAGAAAACGCACGGGCAGCGGCAGAACCGGTGTTCCGTACCGTACCGGCTCTGCAACTTTTTGAAGCAATAGAAAGCGGGGAATGTCTGCTGCCGACCGAAGACGAAGCGGAACCGATTATCATTCCGTTTGTCAAACCGGAGACAAATGTATTCGCCTCCTTACTGCCGACCTCCGTTGCGGTTCCAGAAGTGCCGCTGACCTGGGCTTGGTCAGAAAAACTGAATTCGTTGAACGAGGCGGCAGCGAATCAGATTCAATCATTGGCAGACCATCTTGTTATACAGATTCAGCAGGGCTGCCGGACGCTTTTTTTTACGGGATTTTTGAAAGGCGACGGCTGTACAACACTGCTGTTATGTGCTGCCCGTGAATTGACGAATCGGGGTTACCGGATACTGCTCGGCGATGCGAACAGACAGCATTTGGAGTTGCGGCAACTCCTGAATGTGCCGGAAAATACCGTGCAGTACGATGCGGCAATGCCGTTATCGGAAACGTTATCGCTGGCGGTTTGGCAAAATTCGGCAGCGTTTTCGCAGATGCTTTTAACACAGAAGGACAATTACGATTTGGTGCTGCTTGACGGCGGTTCGTTAACAGCGTATCCGCTTTCCGAACACGCTGTTTTTTGGAGTGATGCGTCATCGGACGGCAGTGTTGTGGTCATCAACACGAAGCAAACGCCGGAGTCGTCGATTGCTCTGATAACGAAACGTTTCCGCGAACGCCGTCTTCCGCTGCTCGGCATAGCCGAAAACTGTGTTTAGGCGGTGTTCCATCATCTCTTGTATGCTGGTTAGAGAACATATACAATGGCGAAACTGCTTTCATTCACTCTTCCCCCTCTTCAAAACTAATGAGAAATTTCACCGCCATTACCGTTTGTTTTATCGCTGCCTGTTTCGCAACCGCTTCGGCACAGGAACCGAACGCCGTGCAATCCCAACAGCAAATTCAAAAGGAACTCGAACAACAGTTTCGCTTTCTCCGCAGCCCCAAAAAAGCGTTGGAATGGCAAGCCAACGCAATGTTAAGCAACCTCTCTCCCTGGGACGGGCAGGGAACGTGGATGTCTCTGCGCCTTGTCTTGCGGTTTGGCGGTGAAAGCGAACTGGCATTGACCAATGAACAAAAACAGCATCTCTCGTTTCTCTATAAAGAAAATGAAATCGGCAGTGATTTTTTTCAACGGATGCGGCAGAATCCGACACCGGAATTTACCGAATTGCAAAATGCCGTCGGAGCAACAGAAATTCCCGGCGACCCCTTTTTTGAACGGGCAACCGAGGAACAGAAAAATGTTTTTCGGGAAGCAACCGTCAACTTCCTCGGTCTGTTCTCCCACGATATGCAGAGGGATATTCACGAAACTCTCACTCCTGAACAAATGCTCCAGGTACGAAAACTGGAAATGCAAATAATGCCGGAAATCGGTGTCCCTTTTCCGTCAATGTTTGAACCGCTCGGTTTAACCGATGAGCAAAAAAAGGAAATGGAAAAAATCACTGCCGGAATGAAAGAGGAATATGTTCGTTTAGTTACAGAAAATGCCGCTCTGAAATCCGAGCGTATCCAAGGTACCTATAAAACCCTCGAAGAGGAGTACAAGAAAAGCCCGTTTTCGTCCCGCGAAGAATTCAACAAAAAGCGGGGCGAAGCCTTTCGGAAATACAAGCCCGATGAAACGCTGAAAAAGAAGTACCGGGATTTAGCGGAGCGGGGGATAAAATTGGTGACGCTTTTGAAAACGCGGTTGATGAACGTTTTGACGGACGAACAACTCGACAAGATGCAAAAAATTATGGACGAAACGCCGGAGTATGCCAAAAAACTCCTTGCAATGATACAGAAAGAGCGGGAAATGCAGTTGAAATCGGACGATTACATACCGGGACCTGATTCGTGGCGACCCGGCGACGGTACCCCGAAAAATTTTAAGGATGAACGAAAACTCAAAGCATTTCCCAAAACGGAATAGTTTCGAGAAAAGAGTGAAACTAAAAACCCCCGCTCAACTTCCCGCAGGTCATTTTTCCAACGCTTCTAAAAGTTGTTTGCGTATCTGGCGGAATACGGCAACGCTTGTTTCGTAACGCTTCGGCTCGATGATGATCTTGCCCGCCAAATCAGATGCAGCATCGGGATTCTTCGCTGCCAAAAGTTTAAGCAATTCATAGTCGGCAA
>JAITQJ010000049.1 GCA_031288955.1 Planctomycetaceae bacterium
AAATTGCTTTCGCTCCTTGATGTTCTTCGGGACGGGGTCAAAGACATTGATAACGGCGGAAACGGGAACGTTGCCAATTTGAACGTTTATATTCAGGAACTGAATGTTCTGCTGGGCAAGGCATCGGCACCGGCGGTAAAAACGGAAGCGGCAGCAAACAGTGTTCCGCCGGCAGCACCGCCGAAACCGGCTGTCGAAGATGTTGATGCCGAAATAGCCGCCGCCTTCGCTGCAAGAGATGCCGCTCAAAAGGCTGCCGAAACGTCGGCAGCACCGCCGAAACCGGCTGCCGTTCCTGCTCCGGCGGCAACTCCGCCGGCTGCACCGCAGCCGAGTGTTCCGGCGGTCAGCGCGGCTGCGGGAGGTCAGGCTGGAGCAACGCAGCAGAAAGCAAAACAGGACATTCGGGTCGATTTGCATAAACTTGATTTGTTAATCAATCTCGTCGGCGAACTTGTTATTGCCGAGTCGATGGTTACCCGTTGTCCAGCCGTTGCACACGTCGAAGACGAGTATTACAACCGGGCAAAACACCAACTCCGCCGGATTTGCGACGATTTGCAGGACTGTGCTATGTCCGTGCGGATGATTCCGCTTTCGGCAACGTTCCGCAAAATGATTCGTCTTGTTCACGATTTAGCAACAAAGTCGGGAAAGAAAATCAAACTGAACTTGCTCGGCGAGGAAACGGAAGTTGATAAAACGGTTATTGAGCAGATTGCTGACCCGTTGGTGCATATCGTTCGTAACAGTTGCGACCACGGAATTGAACCGGCAGAAGACCGCTTCAAAGCAGGCAAGTCAGACCAGGGAGAAGTAACGCTCGAAGGCAAACACGAAGGCGGCGAAGTCTGGATTATGATTACCGATGACGGTCGGGGCTTGAACCGCGATAAAATTATATCCAAAGCCTTGGAACGCGGACTTGCCGGACCGGACATTAAAGATTGGCCCAACGAAAGAATTTTCAAACTGGTCTTCGAGCCGGGTTTTTCGACGGCGGACAAGGTAACGGACATTTCCGGGCGCGGTGTCGGTATGGACGTTGTCAAACGGAACATTGAGAAACTTAACGGACGCATTGACATTAGCAGCCAGACAGGAAAAGGTTCGACATTTACGCTGCGGATTCCGCTGACGCTGGCGATTGTCGATGCAATGCTCGTTCGTGTCGGCGGCGGCAAGTATATGATACCGACGCTTGTTATCAGGGAAAGCCTTGTGCCGTCGCAAAATCAGGTTACGATAACGCCGGAAGGCAGAGAAATTCTGCGTTTGCGGGAAGAAATGCTGCCGATAGTCCGGTTGTACGATGTTTTCGGCTGCCAGCCGGGAGCAACAAAACTTAAAGACGGTATTCTGATTGTTGCCGAAGACGGCGGACGGTCATTTGCGTTCTTTGTTGACGAAATCATCGGACAGCAGCAAACGGTTATCAAGGGTTTGCCGGACTATATCGGCGAGGCACACGGTTTCAGCGGTTGTACAATTCTCGGCGACGGCTCGGTGAGTCTGATTGTTGATGTCGGGGCGGTCAGCGAAATGACCGGTTCGTTTCACGCCAATCCGGCAAATAAAGCCAACGACTGGAGCAATGAAAACGCGGTTGAAGCGGAGGCAGGTCAGGAAGGTATGTCCTTTGCCGATTTAGAAGCGGAGGTAAACAAGATGACGCATCAGGAGTCCTAAAACGTGAACGGAGTACGCTACGTTTTGAGTGTAATGTCGGGCGACCATCCCGGCATCGTCGCCGGGGTCAGCACTGCGGTTGATGAACTCGGCGGTAATATCGTGTCGTGCAGTCAAACTGTTTTGGACGGATATTTTACATTTATAACGGTCATTGACTTGCCGAAAAGTTATGAACCGCTACAATTAGCAGAGGCAGTACGTCATTCCGGCGGCTGTAAAACGCTGCTGGGCGGCAGCGGTTTTCAGGTGATAGCAGATTATTACGAAGCGAAACCTGCCGCAAAAGCAGCGTCCAACGAAGACGTGTTTGTGATAACAGCGTTCGGTAAAGACCGACCGGGTATCGTCAAAGAGTTTAGCCGATACCTTGCCGGTCACGGCATTAACATCACAGACTTGTACGGCGGACGCAATGATGACGATTTCGTTTTAATCGGACAACTGGTGATTCCTGATAATATCAACATACGCAGTATTCAAAACGACCTTGAAGCGGCGGGCAGGGAATACGGTTTCACCGTGAAAGTACAACACAACAACATTTTTACCGCAACAAACCGGATTAGGAATTGCGTGAGAGACTAATGACACAAGAACAGGAAAACATTCATCCGCTGCCGGAAACACCGGCGGAACCTCTTGACCTGAAATGGTCGTACTCCGGCAAAGCGATGCGGGGACAGTGTATTCTGTTCTGGCTTGTTACATTGGCATTTCTGGTTGCCGGCTTTTATTTTTCGCTGACGGGCAAATTAGGTGCGGCATATCCGTATGTTTGGATAGGCATAACGGCGGCGTTAGCAGTTCTCTGGATTTATTTCAGCGGAGTTTACATTTACCGCACGTGGACGATTCGTTACCATTTGACGGACACGCGGCTTTACAGCGAGCGGGGGTTCTTCACGAAGACGAGCGACTCGATGGAACTGGTCTATATTGACGATATTCAACTGCAACAGACGTTATTTGACCGGATTTTTAACGGCGGTGTCGGCAGATTGGTGATATATTCTGCGGCAGACCAAACGACGAATCAGTTGCTGATTTCCGGCATAGAGAATCCGCGGTACATTTTTGAGCAACTTGACCAAGCCCGTGCCAAGGTCCGTGCCAAACGGGCGATATTATCAAGTTGAACAAGCAACCTTCCTTTCGGCTTTGTTCCGCAAAGAAAACCGCAAAATGGCGGTGAAAATCATCAGAGCCGTTATCGCCGGATAGCGATAGCGGCTCTGGTGCGTTTGCTGCCGTGTCATTTATTTACAGGGCAATGATGCCGGCTGCGTTTTAGTACAAGCCGGGATACGTTGTGTTGCCGAAGTACAGGTTATTGTACCCCCCGTAGTTGGCTGTACTTATCGGTGCAGCCTGTGCGCCGAAGTATCCGTACGGATACGCATTCCGGCTCGGCATACGCAGCGAAGTCTCCGGTGAAATGTACGGCGTTGCCCACGATTGGCAAAGTTCCGCTATCGGGTCAGACGACCGCTCCTTGCGCCGTTCGTCCCGCCGCTCTGCAAGCCTTGTTAATAACCCCCGGCGGTTCTTTTGGTTATTCTGGTTATTCATCTGCGATAACAGCATTACCAATTCCGACATTGTTACATTCTGCTGCGGTGAAGGCATACCGAATCCCATCGGCATCGCCGGCATCATTCCGCCGGGCATCTGCGGCTGTCCCATTGACACAAAACCGTAGGGCGTTGCGTAAAGTCCGTTCATATACGGATTGTATGCCGTATTCTGCATTGGATTTTGCAGCGGATTCTGCAGCGGATACGGAACGGCTTGCTGTCCCTGCCCCTGTACGGCAACGAAACCGTAAGGCGTTGCGACTAAACTGATTGTATTTATTGCCGGCGGTGCCGTCTGGGCGGCTGCCGTTTGTGCTGCCGTACCGGCAGCGGGATTTTTATTATCCGCCGTTTTACCTTCCGTTTCGGCAAGTGCCGCCTGCGGTTCGGTTAGTTGCGTTTGTAAAATCTGCGGCTGATTCATTGAAGGCTGATATGCTGCCGGATTGAACATCACTTGGTTATACAGCGGGTTTGCCGTCTGATTGAGCATTGCCGGATTGTACATCATTGGGTTCATCATCGGATTCATCATTGCCGCTTGCTGATACATCGGGTTAAATCCGCCGGGCATAAACATTGCTCCTTGGGCTGCCGGTGCTGCGGGAGCCGTGCCAGCCGCAGCCGGTAAAAGCATTGTCCGCGGTGAACCTCCGCATCGGCAGCGGAGAATACCGCAGCGGTTATGGTCTGGAGGCAGCGTCAAAAGTATCATTCCGTTGGGCAATATCTGCGTCTGCGGCAACGCGTCCTGCTGCTGACCATTACGTCCGAGTTGGAAAGTCGAATAAGGAATTCCTTGTGCGGCACCGGCATTTTGCGCTGCGGTATCTGCACCGGTTTGCTGTATTCCTGCCGGTTGAAAGCCGAGTTGTTGATTACAGCCGTGTAAACCGTTCTGGGAAATGTAGCCTTGACCGTTGCCGAAATTGCTCGGCACAGAGGCTATTTTGAAAATCGGCGAACTGAACGACCACGCAGTCGGCGGTTTTGCCGGATGCTGACAAAAAATACCGGTTTGCTCAATGCTGCCCGGTTCTGGCAACACGGGAATCAATTCCTGATTATCGGCAGCAAGTTGAATCGGTTCGGCAACGCCGGATAGTTTGACATCCCGTCCGTTATCTTTGAGATTTTCTGTTACAGTCGTCTCGAAGTCAGCATTTTTTTCTGTTTTATTGCCGTTGGGAACATTTTCTTCCGGCAGCGGTACCGGCAACAGTTCCGGCGAGACAGGATAAACGGATTGTCCAACGCTCCTGAATTCGGCAGAATACGGCACGTGATAGGACGGAAAAGGCGTGTATGCCGCAACGTAGGGCGATATGGTGCCGGGCGTGCTGTCGGGAATTGTTTTTGCCGTTTTCTTATATTGTATTGTTTCGGGCAAAACGACGTGGGGTACCATTTCGTGATGAACACGCGGTACCTGTTTGGGGGTATCGGCGGCTTGAACGATACCGAAACCGAGAACAATGAGACTGCCTAAACCGGCGGCGAGGGTATTTTTGACATTCCGTGTCATTTTGAATGGTTCCTTATAGTGTTGTACTATCCAGTTGGTTTAATCGTCCGTCGGCGGAGTTATTGTTGACGGATATTAGGGGATATGCCGGATTTTCCAGATGTATAAGATTGTGTTGTACGGATTGCGTCGGTCGTTTTGATTGTACTCTTTTTTTTGATTGGATAAGATAGGCAAGGATAATTTATGGAAACATATTCAGTCTCTTGACATAATTTTGCCGTTGGCTATAATAATTCTGTGTTTTTCGGGGGATTAGCTCAGTTGGGAGAGCGTCTGGCTGGCAGCCAGAAGGTCATCGGTTCAAGTCCGTTATCCTCCAGTTCTTGTTTTTCTGTATAAAGATGCGGAAAACACCATTAGAGTTGCTCCCTAATCGGCAAGAAAACGATAAGAGACCGGGGGGCGTATGCCCCCCGATACTTTAACCTATTTCGGCTTTTGTGCTTCAAACGAACTTTTCGGGTCGAAGGTAATCTCTTCCAGACCTTCAGGAACGTCAATCTGCCAGACCGGATTGCGTCCCGCCTTCACCGTCAATGTCAATCCCGACGTTTCTGCATTGCGGTACTTCTCTGGAACCGCATCTGCCGTATCAACACGGGGTTCCCGAATCCCAAGTCCGCCTAGTTCCTGCACCTGCCTGAAAGTCATTGACGCTAAATTTTTGGAAAGCGCTACCCTGTACTCTCCCGGAAATGCCCCGTCATTGGGTTTAAGCGTTGTTAACGCAAAGGTTCCGTCGGCAGCACTTCTTGCCGTCGCCGTCCGCGCTTCGGAAGTCGGCGTAACAGGAAAACACGAAACAATGACTCCTTCGAGCGGTGTCCCGTTACTCATAATTGTCCCCTTAACAGGAGAAAGCCCTTTCAGTCCGTAGTTGTTGCAGCCGGCGGCAAGCAGCAGTAACGGCAATAATAACGTAATCGTAACAAAATGTTTCATCATAGTATTGGTAGTTAGCAATGAATGGATAATTGATAATGGAAAATTGATAATTAGGATACGATTCCATACCGAACCGTTTTATCCGTTTTCTTATAATTTTCCATTATCCATTTTCAATTATCAATTTCCTATGGTGCGCCGGAGGCTTCGCCGCCGTCGCGGGAACCGAACGCACCCCAAACACCGCGATTTGAGGCACCGTGACGGCGGCACCTCGCTGCGTTAGTCGCATCCGTTGCTGTGGAAGTGATGGTACCGGTATCAACCGCGTCTGTAATAAAACGTACCGAAGCATCACAAAGTGCCATATTGACTCCGCCGGTATGATAACTCTGCGGCGGCAAAATCGTGGTGTTATTCGGGTATCCGTTGTTTATACACCCCGCAGCAGGCGCATTCGGTCCTAAAATAAAATTCGCCCAGGTAAAACGGCTTTCTCCGTTGTACCATTGGGTACAAGGCGCATTCCACGTACCCACTCCCGGCAGAACGTTTTTTCCACTGACAAGCGTCAGAGCAGCAATTGGGTTAAACACGCCGTTGCTTGGGGCATCTGTACAGCCGTCCGCTCGGCTGTCGAGCGGTACCGTGCTGCTGTTGGAACCAATAACAGAGGCATCTGCAATGATAACCGTCCGGTACGGAGGGCTGCCAGACACAACTCCATCATCTTCAGCAACAGTACCGGCACAACGTTCCGTCAGCATCGCTGTATTCGATGTACCGTCAGTAATCTCTTCGAGTGCTACCGTGGCAGTCCACATAAAAGGACCGCGAGTCCAGCCTTCAAATCCTAACTTCGCTGGACCTCTAGCCGTATGTGTCTGGGTAACCCAATCTCCGGCACTGACAACGTAAGAATGGGTGCGATGGATTTGGATAAGGCTATCGGTACCATTCGTAGTTTTCGGTTTGGTGGTAACTACCTCCTGATTGGCGTTGCTGTCGGAAGGACACGCCATAAACTCGGCTGGCTGCCGGAGTAACTCCGGGTCAAAAAAACCTACCGTTCCCCAACCATAGACAGAATACACAGTGCTGTTAATCGTCGTGTTTCGACATTCTTCCATAAATTGCTCATACACGGCACTTTGCTCGATAAAAGGTCCGATAAGGACGAACGCTGACATCGCTCGCGTTCCGGGATAGTCGGCGGAAACATGTCCGTAATAGACTTCTCCCGAAACGTCTTTTCCGCTGGAACTGGCACCGGCTCCGCTGCGGGACTCTCCATAAGTGTCGCCGTTCGGCGGAAATTCTTTTTTGGCATCGTAATAGACGTGGCAGGCGAGAGCAAGTTGCTTTTGCTTATTGCTGCATTGCATCCGCCTTGCGGCTTCCCGTGCGGCTTGCACTGCCGGAAGCAAAAGGGCAATCAGTATGCCGATGATGGCAATGACGACAAGAAGTTCGACTAACGTGAAGCCGATTCTACGAGACTCGTCTCTCTCTCTCCCTCTTACGTGAGCTCAATTTTGCAGCACTTTGCCGCGGAAACTGTGTCGTGAACATAGCAGTTCTCCTTTCAAAATGAGTTTTACATAGAGGCACAATACCCCCATTATTAGTAAGATTATAACGTGTCAACTGACAGATGTCAAGGAAAATAGATTTTTTTTTTTTCGTTTTTTCAATTTTTATCGTTTTTACGAAGGCGGCGAAGGCGGC
>JAITQJ010000329.1 GCA_031288955.1 Planctomycetaceae bacterium
GAAAACCGTGCAGAGATACATCGAAGATGATACCGTTTTTTCGTTTGAACGCCGCGGCAAGTCCGCCGCACTGAAAATGCTGCTCGGCAAGGAGAACGCTATGACCGTTTCGGGCGAGAATATTTGCTGCCGTTAACCCAGCGAGTCCGCTTCCGATGACGGTAACGTCGTATTGTTCTTTAATATGAGGCACGTTGTTTAAGTGTAAAAATAAAAAAGGGGGTGTGTAAAACATCAATCGCCGGCGCGTGCGGTGAACATTGAAACAAACGCAGCAGGGGCAATGTTTTCTGAAATAAACCGGACACTGCCGTCGCCGAAGAGAAAATTGCAGCCGCCGCTGTGCAGGGAGTAAATCTCCTGATGATTCGTACAGTTGAACATCTGTGTTCCGCTGCCGATTTCGTGCAGATAAATCTGCGATTCGTCGTCTGCCCACCTTGCCCCGCCGAGCGGTGTTTTCGGACTGCTCTCCGAATCTTCGGCAATCCGTCCACGACCGAATTTGAACGGTCTGCCGGTACATTCAAACAGCATCATTGTATTGGAAAGTCCATCAGAAACATCTGTAGGACTTACCGGATTCACAGACAACATTCCGCTCATTGAAACGGTATTTTCATCAAATGCTCCTCCATTCTCTTTTTGACCGGACGTGTTGATGTTTGCCGCTTTTAAGATACAACTCCAATCGCTGCGGTTAATACCTTGCCCTTGTAATATCTTGCGAGGCGTTTCGCCAATTTGGTCGCAACTCGTGTAGTCGGAACAGAAATACTCAACGATTTTATCGTCAGCGGTGTTACCCCGCGTCACTCCGTAGCGGCAAAACCGTACTGCATTGGATTCCGGGCAGAGAATCGAAAAAATCCGGTTTTTCGTTGCCGTATAATTGTCTTTGTTCTGCCAATTTTTATCGAAATGATAATGGGAATACGCTGTCTGTTGTTCGATAAACGGCAGGAGAAACGTTATCAGATTATGTCCGATGCTTGCGGTGGAATCGCTGCCGGTACTGGTTGTTTCGTAAAATTTGTAATAAAATTTTGACGGTGGAAAAACCGAATGAATCCCTGCGAAATGGTGCATTGCTAATCCGAGTTGTTTCATATTATTGGCACAGGCTTGCCGCCGTGATGCAGCCCGTGCGGCTTGAATTGCCGGCAAAAGCAATGCCGCAAGAATACTGATAATAGCAATGACAACAAGGAGTTCGACCAGTGTGAAGGCAAATCGGCGGATGGGAAGGTGCGTTCTCATATTGCAGAGTTTTCATTGAGGCGGAGGTAAGTCTATCACAAACGGCAGCGAACCGCAAGTGTATGACCGGCATTGCAGTTGTCCCAAAAGGACAGCGTATTGCCGTTATCAGACCATTGCGATTCAGGTCGCCCCCTTGACTTTTTTACGCAGTCTGTTAGAATTACGCCAAAATCGTACAAGGTTAAGTTCAAACTGCATCGCCGTCGGCGTGCAAAATACAATGACGCTGCTCACAAAAGAAGAAAAAACCGGGCTTATCGCCCAATACAGACGAAGCGAAGCCGATAGCGGCTCCTCTGAAGTTCAAATCGCCGTCCTCACTAAAAAAATCAACTTGCTAACCGAACATCTCAAAGCCAACAAACGCGACCATTCTGGAAGACGCGGGCTGCTGATGATGGTCAGCCGCCGCCGAAGATTACTTGATTACCTCAAAGACCGGGAACCTCAGCGGTATGTTGACGTAATCCAGGCACTTGGAATACGTAAGTAAGAGGAAAGAAGAGCGGAGAAGGAACAAAAAAGTTTGGTCATTGCAACGACCGAATCTTTTTATCAGACTGTTATGTTATCCTTATTCACTCTTTTACCCTTTACTTCTTCACTATAATTACTATCAATTTCCTCTATCGCATTCTATACTATGAAAGTCCGCGTTGAAAAGCAAATTGGACAAAACGTCCTTTGGATTGAAACAGGCGAACTCGCCAAACAAGCCGCCGGAAGCGTTCTCATCGGTTACGGTGATACTATCGTTCTCTGCGCTGCCACAACGGGGGCCAGCCGACCCGGTACCGATTTTTTCCCGCTCACGTGTGATTACCGTGAACGTGCCGCTGCTGCCGGTAAATTTCCCGGCGGCTTCATCAAGCGCGAAGGAAAGCCAAGCCTCAAAGAAACGCTCACGAGCCGGTTAATCGACCGCCCGCTGCGTCCGCTCTTTCCCAAAGGCTTCTTCAACGAAGTACAGGTTCAGGCAATTGTTCTCGCCTCCGATAAAACCATTGACCCCGATGTGCTGGCAATGAACGGTGCTGCCGCCGCCGTGTCCGTCAGTCCGCTGCCGTTCAACGGTCCGCTCGCCTCTGTCCGCATCGGCTACATTCACGACCAATTCGTTCCCTTTCCGACAGCAGAACAACTCGAAGAAAGCGAACTTGACCTGATGATTTCCGGTAACCGGGACAACGTCCTGATGATTGAAGGCTTTGCCCGTGAACTGCCCGAAGACCTGATGTACGAAGCCCTCGAAACGGCACACCGGTATATCAAGGACATCATTGACCTGCAACTCGAATTGATTGCCAAAGTTAATCCGCAGCGGATGCAGTATGATGAGCCGGTAGCCGCAAAACTTTACGAAGCGTTGAAGGAAAAGTATTACGATGCTTTCTGGGCGGCGAAACGGACTGTTGGCAAACTTGAACGTGCCGAAGTATGTTCCGCTCTGAAAAAAGAAGCACGGGAAGCATTTTTTCCCGCCCCGAAAACCGATGCCTTCGGCAGACCTGTTGCCGAAGAACCGCTGGACTCCGCAGCCGATTTAGACCCCGGTGCTGATGAACAGCCCGAATGGACTGCCGATTTGTTCGACTTGGCTTGGCACGAACTCGAAGAGCGGATTGTCCGCGACCAAATCCTTTCCGGCACCCGTCCCGACGGACGCGGCACAAAAGACGTTCGGGATATTGAATGTCGTATCAATGTGCTGCCCCGCGTTCACGGTTCGGCAGTGTTTCAGCGGGGCGAAACACAGGCGTTGATTACCGTT
>JAITQJ010000380.1 GCA_031288955.1 Planctomycetaceae bacterium
GCCTCTTTGCCGATATGATTTACACGTGCCAATTATGAAAGTATCCTTTTCCTGTTAACCTCTATTATTTTTTGTTGCGGCGATAAGCCTCACATTACCCATTCATATGCCTCTATTCCTCGTTATAACAGCGTTTTTTACGGTTTTTTTTAACCTAATAACTACGGCTGCGTGCAGTGAACACGACCCGATGACTTCAGGCAACCAGCCTGCGCCGGCAGCGGCTCTTGATTTCGCTGAACCTCAAACCTGTACTGAATGTCACGCTGAAATCACAAAAAAATGGCAAAAAAGCACTCATTCCCAATCAATGAATCACGCCGACGCACACTCCGTTCGCGGAGATTTCAATAACGTAACCTTCCTGCATATCGGCTTCGATGACATTCTTCTGCTGAACGATACCGAAATCAAAGGTATTATTGAGCAAACGTTCCCTGTTTCAGAAACAGAAATTAAAGCGGGCATATCTCTTTCCGACCTCGTTACGGCACTCTTTGATGCAAAGACCGGCGTACCTGAACGGCTGCGAAAAGCAATGTCTCCAGACCAGCGGAAGGAATTCGATGCAGAATGTGCCTATCAGGCTGCCCTCAACTTTCAGAGACCTGCCGACATTGCCGAAGCACAAGACCGCATTGTGCAAATGCTGCGTCAACTTGTCCTCAGCGGCACTATCACAACGAAACTCGGTACACGTTTCAGAATGTTCCGGGAGAACAGTCCTAATCAAAAAGAAACATACAAAGTGGAAACGGACATCGGCATAGTGGATATTGCTTTCACAATAGGCTGGCATCCTTTGCAGCAGTATCTTACCAAACGGGAGGACGGACGTATTCAAACGCTGCCCATCGCTTGGGATACTATTCAAAAACGCTGGTTCCACGTTTATCCCAAAGAGCAGATTTTGCCCGATGACCCGCTTCACTGGACGAAACCGATGCAAAATTGGAATCGGATGTGTGCCGATTGCCACACAACAAATTTGCATAAGAACTTTAAGGCGGAAACATTGGAATACAAAACAACATTTTCCGAAATCAATGTCGGGTGTCAAGCCTGCCACGGTCCCTGCGGGAAACACGTTGCAGCGGCAAAAAGCAACGGTTTCAACAAGTCCTGGAACGGCAGTGTCAGCAAGGACGTACATTCGCTTACAAACATCACAGGACAGGAAAACGTTCACAGTTGTGCCTTTTGTCACGCCCGGCGGAGGCTGCTGCACAAAGGTCCCAAACCTCCCGAAACGCCTGCGGCGGATTGGCTTGTACCAGAATCTCCGGCGTGGATGACCTATTATCCTGACGGACAACTGCTCGAAGAATCCTTTGAATACGGCTCTTTCATTCAATCAAAGATGTATCAAAAAGGTGTTGGATGTTCGCACTGCCACGATGCCCATTCTGCTGAATTGAAGTTTCAGGGTAATCGGCTGTGTACCCAATGTCATTCGCCTTCTCTTTATGATACGGTCAGACATCATTTTCATACTGACTCTAAAAAGCCAGGTACGCAATGTGTTGAATGTCATTTTCCTGCGTCTAAATATATGGTCGTTGACCAGCGGAGAGACCATAGTATCCGAAAACCGAGTCCTGCTCTTACACAAGCAATCGGTGTTCCGAACGCCTGTACTCTCTGCCATCGGGACAGAAAACGGGGGGAAACCCTGGATTGGGCAAACAATTATGTTGACCGCTGGTATGCAAAAAAGCGGCAGGCTGCCGTTGGTTACAATGATATGATGCCGACACCGGAACATTATGGCATTGCTCTGGACGCAGCACGGCGCAGCGACCCGGAAGCACTGCAAAAATTACTCAACGTCATCAAGGACAAACGGAATACAGAATTTCGTCCCATCATCAGGGCAAGTGCAATCACCTTATTAAGCCGGTTAATGGAGGACCCGGCGGCGAAACTGCCGCCAGCGGAAGTATTGAAAATTCTCGCTGATAGTCTTACTTCTTCCGACCCTTGGGAACGGCTTGCCGCTGTTAGTGCCTTGGAGTTTCAGTCTGATGATTTCCAGCGAAAGCATTTGATTCCTTTTCTCTATGATTCGGCAAGAGCGGTGCGGACTGAAGCAGCCCGCATACTTGTCCGGCATTTTTCAGCGGAACAGTCCGGTTCGGAGGCGGTTTTGTCTGCATTTATTTCCGCTAAAAACGAATACGAAGCAGCGCAAAAAAACGATAATGACCACGCCGCTTCTTATCTCAATTTGGCGGTATTTCAATATGATTTATCGTTTCAAAAAATCAGCGAAATCAAACAACGGATTGCTGCCGCTCCGCCTCGTGAGCGAAAAGACGTTCAAAAATCGCTGCAGCCTCTTTTGGAACAACTGACAAACCCTTCTCTTGCGCTTTACGAACAGTCTCTCAAAATTGACGCTGATTGTTTTCCGGTTCGAATCAATTTGGCTCTTCTTTATCACGAGCGCGGTGATGACGAAAAAGCCGAAAAAGAATTGCGGGAAGCCCGGCGGATAAACGGGGAGATTCCTTGATTTACGGCACACTTAACGGAAGTCCGACGTTCTACGGTGCAATCCGTTCCGTGATTTTACCGGCGGATTGACCATTGACAAGCACCTCGCCGGTGATGTCGTAGCCCTGTGTGTCTATGGTCGGATATTGCAGCACAATATGTACCGAACCTTTCGGCAGAATCGTTACGTTGTCCAATACTACCGTGTGTCTCGCCACATCCAATTTTACGCCGGAAGGTTCCGAAGTTGCCATCAATGACGTGTTACGGAATAACTCCGGCAGCGGAACTTCCAAACGGACTTTGCTGATTTCACTCGTTCCGTTGTTCGTTACATAAAAATAAAAATTAAACGGCTCGCCCTTCGCAATTTTCATATCAGGGTCAACCTCAACACGCAGCGTCAACGGCAATGGTTGTCCCGCCGGCGGCTTCGGCTGAAAAGTCTGCGCCGGCGGTTGTGCTGCGGCATTTCCGAATGACGGCGGCGGTACATCTAACGGCGACTGCGGCTGCGTTCCTTGTGGCTGCGTTCCTTGTGGACGGCGGGGCGGACGCTGCACTGCCGGTGTTCCTGCTGCCGGCACTGCTGGTGACGGCGTTGACGGTATTACTGCCGCCGCCGCTGTCTGCCGGAATTCTGGACGCAGCCAAAGACTGCCCGACGCTCCCTGACGGACGGTTACATCAATGTCCGACGAACTATTCGGCGGAACATTGACGTTCCAATACACTGTTTGCTCCGAAACCTGTCCCGGCGGATTGCTGCGCACGTACGACGCTACCGGCGGTATCGGCAGCAATACCATTCCCTGAACATACTGCGAAGTCCGGTTGTTAATCGCAATCCGGTACGGCAACTCCTCGCCGATTTTTGCCGTCGGCGGTCCCTGAATGTTCACCGTAACATTCGCTTTCCCCGACCAGGCTTGACGGACAATTTCGCTGCCGACGGTAATACGCTGCTGCGAACCGTCAAGTCCCTGCGGACGAATAATCGAAATCCGTACCGTGTTCGTACCGGAAGTTTGCGCTGCCGGTGTTAATATAGCCGTTGCCTGACCGGAAATATCCGTTTCCAATTCTTCGATTTGTGCATTCGTTGCTCCCAAACCGGCAGATGGTCCGTTGAGAATTTCGTAGCGGACAATCCAGCCTCTGCGGGGCTGTCCGTTGGTTGCCCGAAGGACGGTCGTTGTCAATGCCCGGCTTTCGCCGACCGGTGCCATCGAAAGGCGCGGAATAATCCATTGAGCATCAACCCAATGAATAATTCCAACATCCGTGCGTTTCGCCCAATCGGCAAGCGAAGGAGCAAATGCCGTCACGTGTGTTGTCCCTTCCTTCAGCGAATTGACGGTTATCCAGGTTTGCCCCCGAAGCAGATGAATATCATCGGCGGTGTTGGCGGTTCCGCGGTCAAGAGTCCGATAGACCTGACTCGTTTTTGTAACCGCATAAGAGCCGCTGTGCTTTTTTGCCCGAACACAATCGCCGAAAAACGGGTCGCAGTGCGAACCCGGGTCGAATTGTTCTATCGTACCGGCACCTTCGAGCGTCCATTCAATTTTTTCGTTGGTAACAAGCCGGTCGCGGCTGCCGAGATAACTTGAAATAAGGACGACTTCGCTGCCGATAGGGGCGATTTGCTCACGCGGAGTCATTATCAGTGCCGGTCCCTGGACAGGAACAACGGGCAGCGCATAACCGCCGGTCTCCGTAAACGGCTGTTTGACGGTTGTATCCGGCGAGGTGATGACGGCAGTTGTTACAGCGTGTGTACCGGGCGGAACAGCCGTTGCGGTACTGCCGTATTGCGGCACACCCGGATTGGTTCTGCCGCCGCCGATATTTCCGGGCAAACCGGCTGCCGGTGTTGGTGAATAAACTTGTGCAGACTCTGCCGTTGCAGACGGATCTATCGATGCCGGTACGGCACCGGAAGGATTTGTTTCGGTTGCTGATGGTTGTGTTGCGGTAACTGTTGTCGGCGGTGTTTTACGCCGTCCAAGGAGTTCGCAGTTCCCAAGGTTAGAACGGGAGAGCGGACATTGTTCAAAAAGCCGTTCGCCGGTCGGGTCGAAACCGCTTCGGGGCAGAGAGCGGCAGCCGATAACAGCGCACAACGCAACACCTCCTGCGGCAAACAGAAACAAAGCGGCAATCCGATTGAAACGGGATAATGCGTTCACGGTATCGAACAATGACGGCAATCCAGAGCGGATTAAAAATCGGTGCAGCGTCTATTTCTGTACAAAACAGCAACCAACGGAAACGGTAAACAACCGCACTAACTTTTAATTTGCTCTAATACCTTTGCCGTAATACCATAGATTACGGTTAGTGAATTTGCAAAAAAAGAATCGTTTACGTCAACCTTTTCGGCAATTCATTAACGTTATAACCGGTACAATCCGAAAGCCCTGCTTTGCCGTCATTCAACCAGATGCACGTGCATTACGTTCTGATGATTGCTGTCCGCTGAAATACCGAGAATATGGACGATGCGGTCGCCGTGTTCCAGTACGCCTGATTTTTTGCCCAATGCGGTTACTTCCGCCAAACACTTTGCCGGATCGACCGGAATGTCCAATAACGGAAATACACCCCAATACAGATTCATCCGCTGTAATGCACACACGTTACTGCTTGCCGCCGCACAGAATGTAAAACTCCGCCGGTTCGATACCATCAAAGCCGTCCGTCCGCTGCGGGTACCGACAAGAATCATTTTCGCATCCGTCTCGTTTGCTACCGAGACTGCCGCATCACAAACGGCGTTCGTTACCGATGCTGTCTTTTTACGCACCGGCGGTTCTTTCTCGTTACGCTCTTTAAGTAATATCTCCGTCTCCATCGCAATACGGTGCATCATTTCAACCGCCAGCACCGGATATTCGCCGACAGCCGTTTCACCGGAAAGCATACACGCATCCGTTCCGTCCAGAATCGCATTGGCAACGTCGGTTGCTTCGGCACGCGTCGGCAGCGTTTGATGATGCATACTTTCGAGCATTTGTGTTGCCACGATAACCGGCTTTGCTTTCCGCCGGCACGTTTCGATGATTTTCTTCTGTACAACGGCAATTTGTGCGATGTCGAACTCAACGCCGAGGTCGCCCCGTGCGACCATAATACCGTCAGCAGCGTCAACGATGTCTTCGATGGCATCAACGGCTTCCGGCTTTTCTATTTTTGCTACGATATGCGGAATGTTGCCCCATTGACCGGTTTGCTGATGTCCGGTTTCAACAAGGATTTCACGCAGTTCAAAAATATCTGCCGGAGAACGGACGAAACTTAAACCGAGAAAATCCACGCCGGCAGTTGCCGCCCATTTGGCGTTGGCAATATCAGCCGGCTGCAGCGTTTTGATGCTTAATTTGGTATGCGGCAAATTGACTCCCTGCCGGCTCCG
>JAITQJ010000009.1 GCA_031288955.1 Planctomycetaceae bacterium
GATACGTTGGCGGATGAAGTCGAACCGTTTATGCTCCGCAGCGAACTGCTGATACGCACTCCCAAGGGGCGGGTGTTAACGGAAAAAGGATACCAGCACCTATCAGAACATTGAACATAGAGCGTTGTCAGATTCTAGACCGCCCAGTCGCAGTTAGTGCCGCATACCACAATTATATTAAAGTCGTCGATATTGTAAAAAACCTGTATCCCACGCATACCGCTTATACTTCCTATATTAACTCAAAATATAAGCCCCACCTAAAACACAAAATACGGGGTTATCTAACCGAATCAAAACTGCAAACTACTAGATGTTGGGTCCCCCGACATTTTTTGTCGTATTCTATGCAACTTTATGTTTTGCTTTGCCGAGCAAGCGTACGTAATTCTGGACGTTAGAAATAGACCGAATGACTTCGGCAGAAAAATGCCCTGTGCGCTATTGGTGCGCACACATTAACCCCCCAAACCCATTGAAGGAGAAACGACAATGACAAAAATGACAAGAAAGAACACACCGGCAACGAAAGCACAAACACAAATTGCCGCCGAAGAGCAGCAATTCACGCTTTTTGAACACCTCCTGGAAATCAACAAAAAGCACGCACTCATCTGCGGGGACCCCAACGGAGCGATTCTGGAAGCCGCGGGGACTCACATCGCCGCCGTCAGCGAAACGTTCGGCATTTCGCCGCTGCAAGCCGTTCTCTTCGCCGACATTTTTGCCGTCTTCGACGGCGAAAATGTTGGGCTTGATGAGATTGCACGAAATATCAACTGTAAACCTATCGAATTCGCCCAATACATCGACGAATTTGGGGAGTTAGAACACAAAAATCTCATCGAGAGGTTCACCCGCCGCGACCGGCTTAAATTCTATATTTCTTACGAAACGTTGGCTGCTGTCAAAAAAGGAAAGCGTCCAGACAATCTCTGGGAACAACAATGTACTACACCGGTCGAATTCCTAGACCGCATCGAGACGTTGTATTCCCTTTGTAAGGAAGATGATGATTACTACCCATTATCGTTAAGACGGCTAAAATTCCTTCTCGAAAACAACCCGCAGTTGAAAATTGTCAAGCAAATCGGCGGTTATGGTTTGTCCTGCGAGGATGCGTTCCATCTGCTCTGCTGCATATTTTTCACCGTTCAATTAGGCGAAGAAGAAATCAAACTCGACAACCTCATTACCCCTCACTACGGTTTTGGAAGACCTCCGGTACTTCTGCACAAATTCGAATCCGGTAATCATCCTTTGGTCGAGAAAGGTCTCGTCGAACCTGCCGGTAAAAACGGAATGATGCATCGGAAGCGTTTCCGTCTCACCGAAAAGGCGAAGAACGAATTTCTTGTTGAGTTTGAATTAAAACTCAATAAGGAATTTGATTTCCTTACCGCAGCGGACAAGATAACGGCGAAGCAACTTTTCTATCCTGCGAAGACGGAGAAAAGCATCGGCGACCTTTCCCATCTTTTGCAAGAAGAGCATTTTAACCGTGTCTGCCAAAACCTGAAAGACAAAGGAATGCGAACCGGCTTTGCCTGTTTGTTCTCCGGCGGTCCCGGCACCGGCAAGACCGAAACGGCGCGGCAACTTGCCAGACGCACTGGTCGGAACATTATGCAGATAGAGATTTCAGAAACAAAAAGTTGCTGGTTCGGTGAAAGCGAAAAGCGGATTGAAGATATTTTCAGCCGCTATCGAACGGTACGGAAAAGCAGCGGCATTGCGCCGATTCTCCTGTTCAACGAGGCAGATGCGGTCATCAGCAAACGGATGGAATTGAGTAAAGGTTCCAACGTCCGTCAAACGGAAAATGCGATTCAGAATATCCTCTTGCAGGAGATAGAAAACCTTGACGGGATTCTGATTGCGACGACGAATTTGACACAAAATATGGACCAAGCATTTGAACGCCGTTTTTTGTACAAAATCGAGTTTGAAAATCCAACGCTGGATGCCCGAAAGTCCATTTGGCAGACGTTGATACCGGAACTTTCTGAAGAAGATATTGACACACTGGCAGCCGGATTTGATTTTTCCGGCGGGCAGATTGAAAATATCTCACGGCGGCGAACCATCTGGTCGGTACTTCACGGGGAGGCTCCGCCGTTGGATGAACTGATTTCCTATTGCAGGGAAGAATCCGCCGGCAGTACCAAACCCAAACGCATCGGCTTTACCGTTTGAGTTGAAGTTGCAAAGACCGCTTTATTTTAATGGAAAATTGAAAATGGACAATGGAAAATTAAGGCACGTTCAAAACCGTTCTCCCTAATTTTCCATTCTCCATTCTTAATTCTTTTCAACCCCGAAAGGCACGAAAAGCAATGAATAATGCAAAATGCAAAATGCAAAATGAATAATGAATAATGAAGACACTGGTTAATGCCATTGCGGTATCCGTTTTCTCTCATTATTCATTATTCATTATTCATTCTTAACTATTCATTATTTCTTCCGTCTTGCAAGTCCGAGACCTGCAATGCCCAATCCGAGAATCAGCATCGTTGCCGGTTCAGGCGTTTCCGCCGCCGCTAACGCAGCATCGTAGTAAATGCTGTCAGGATTCAACACGCTGTACTCCCAAGTCGCCGCCTGCAGCGTTCCGACCTGAACGCTGAAAAAGTTGAAATTATCGCTCTTGAGATTGACGCTTCCCAAGTTGAACGTCAACGCTGAACCTACGGTTGTCGAGAAAACAGTAGCGTCAATGGCGAAAAAATTCAGTTCGCCGAATACCAACGACGACACATCAAACGTGTCATTGCCGAAACCGGTTGTTCCGCCCGTAAGAGACATCACGTCGGACGTAACTCCGCGTAAATCAACGGCAAACCAAGTCAACGGCTGCTCTTCAAAATAGCCAGCAATGTTCCGTGACTTTGTCGTTGTTGACGAAATCGGACTGCCGCCGAACGATACGGTTGTTCCCGTCGTGGAACCGGCAGCACGTTGCGTCAGCGTCAATTTAACGCTGCTCATCGAACCGCTGAACTTTTTCCAACTTTCAGAATTACGTCCGCCGGCACCGTTGAGAACGTGTTCTCCCGTACCGCCTGCGTACGAGTTCCAAATCCGGTCATCACCCCAGCCGGCAACGATGAACCCATTTCCGCCGTTGCTGCGCCCTTTAGCGGGGTCTGCCGCATAACTGTTCGGCAGGATGCGGTCACGGGTCGTCCCGTTGTTTGCCAGTTGCGAATAGAGGTCATCGCGGCTTCCATCCGATGTACCGGAGTTGGTAGAACGCATCCAGCCAACTTCGATAGAACGTGCCAGCATTACCTCTTGACCGGTTTGCTGGTAGTAGTACGAGAGGAAATCTCTTTCGCTCATCGCAGTCAGCACATCGGCTTTTGCCGAAACGGCGGTGAACGACAGAAGTGCGGCAAAGAGCGTACAAGCAACGCATCCAGCCCTCCTCTTTTGGGTTACCCAATTTAACATTGTGAACTTCGGCATAACTTTTCTCCTTATGTTAGGATTGTTTTTGCGGAAAGCGCACGTAATTACTGTATGAACTAATATGCAATGAGTGTGCCAAATTTGAGAAATAGGAGATAAATTTTCCTATGTCCTTTTATTTTTTAGAGTTATAAATAAAAAAAGTAGTAATTGTACAGTTTGTAAAACCGTTTATGTGATGCAAAAAGATACAAATTTCCAAAAACGGTGTATTTTCCTGCAAAAAGTGTATCATTTTGCAAGTATGTTTTTAGCCGCGAAAGATGCAAAAAAGATAAAAAACCGGCTTTGCACCTCGCGTGTACAAGAAAAAAATGCGACCGATTGTTCTTGTTTTATTTTACAAACCAGCCTTTGAAGCGTTGGTATAACGACGGCTTATCAGATGTTGTCCCGGCATCAACCGCATTACCGGCAGTTGAGCGGTTTTCGCTGACCGGTGCTGCCGCTGCCGATACCGCAGGCTTCGGTACAAGCGTCGGCAGCGGTACATTTTTGTACAAAAATTGGCACTGCGGACTCTCCAGCAGCGTCAGCAATTCCGAAAAACGCTCTTGTTTGAAACGTGTATCCGCCGCAACCAAGACCTTTTGCAGTTCAATCATCTCATTAGAAAAAAAGGAAACCGGATAGAGTTTTACCGCATCAATCCAGAGCGTTGCCGGTGCCGTAACCTGAAATCCAATGCGGACTTTGTTCGCCTTGTCTATCGGTAACTCGTCAAACGGCACGATAACCTGCTGCCACCGTATCCCGTTTTTCAATTCCGCCTTTACCAAATACGGCTTCAGATTTTCACCGACTTCAGCGTGCCGGTAATGTACCTTGCCGCCGTGTTCTGCCGCCAAAACGAAATTAAGCGGTATCCGCTGCGTTCCATCAGGAAAACCAACAAAAGCAGCAATCCAAAGCCTGCCGGTCTGCGGCGGAGAAAACGCTGCCGTCAGCAATGTACCCGATTCCGTTCCCGTATTTATCAATTTGGCACTGCCTTGACCGGCATACACCGTTTGCGTTTCCCTGACGGCGGTGAACGTTGGCGGTCCGAAAACGTTCCAAGCGGCTAAATCGCATCCCGTTTCCCGCCCCGCTGGTACTTGGTCGGTGCCGATGTCGTCGAAACCGGCGTTAGGCAGTTGGTCCCAGAGTACTCCGTTGCGGGCGGCATAAATCCGTTGTCCCAGTTCGTCGCTTTTTTCCTTGATAGTACCTTTTTCGCCGCATATTTCCGGCGGACGAATCACAGAGACCTTTTGCACAGCCGCATTTGCCGAATCCAGTTTGACGGCAAGCAAATCATACGGCAGCAGCGTTGCACGCCAAACAGAACGGTTGAGCGGACGAATCATCCGCCGTCCGCTTAATTCGGTTATCCGGGTTTGTACACCGGCAGCGAACGTTATGTCCGCATCAATTTGATACGGGGCATCGTTGACGAGGTAAACATATAAACCGTCTTCAGTATTCAGCGAACGTACGGTCAACGGCTGCAACGATGTTTCTGCGGAATTTTCATCAGGATTATGTTCAAACGTCTTAAACGGTTTCGGCGGCAGCCGGCGGTATGCGGCAAGCAAATCAGTGAGAGAGTCCTGTTCGCCTGTCGGTAAACGTTCGCCGCCGTCAAAGAACGTCAATACATCTGATTGAGTCAACTGTTTGACAAAACGCCGCCTGTTCTGATAATCGGCAGGGACACTGACATAGCCGCTGTCGGACGGATGATAAAACAGTGCCGTGTTCAGAACGTTTGCCGCCGACCAGCGTCCGTTGTGATATACCGAAACACCGCCGAACGACGGATGTTTGCCGTAGCGTTCGGTCAATTCCCGGATTTTGTCCGGCAGTACATCTTGTTCTTCGGGCGTTTCGGCAGCAATAACCGGTATGAACGTTAAAGCATCGCGGTCAAATTGCCGAAAAAGCAACTCCAAAACGCCGGCAGACAAGCGTTCACCGGCAGATAACACCGTCAGCATCACGCCGTCGTATCCGTTATGGCAAAGCGTGTCGGTTAATTGACTGACAGCATTATATTCATCAGCGGGAGAATCTGTTCCTTTGAACGGATTACCGCTAATGATACCGAACAACTTGCGCTGCGGCGTACCTGCAAAACGTTTGGGAATCCGTAATGTTTCACCGTTGTTCGGCGGCTGCAACGCCGCAACGCGGACACTGTGAAGCGTCGGCATATCTGTTTGCGTCAGATTGACGATAACAAGTTCAGGGTTTTTCGTTTTCGCCCAAAACAAGATTTTATGAGTTCCTGACGGTTCAAGGCGTTTGTCGCGGACAATTTCATCGGCAATACTGATTTTCTCTGCCGTGATGGTTTCCCATCTGCCGTCGAGCAACTCGGTAATTGCCGCTCCGAGTTGCTGCGGTGTTTGCTGCGGCTGTGCGTGAAGCGGATAAGTAATTTCGATAAGATGCGGCTTGCCGATGTCGTCAATAGGAATCGGCAAACGCAGCGTTGCCGGCTGGTCTGTATCGCCGGTGCGCAAAGCCTCGTTGGCGTTGGAACTCTTTGTGCCTTCACGCTGCGGCAAGCGAAAAATGACCGAAGGGTTGAGCCGTCCCAGCGTCATCTCTTGCGGATTAAAGAGGCGGAGACCATTGCTTCCGCCGCCTTGCGTTTCCTTTTGCGTTAAACAGTCTTTTTTGACGGGGGAGAGCGTTAAATCGCCGTCGGGACGCGGCGGAGCGTTGGGATTGACGACGGCAAATGACAGCCGGGCGGTCAACACTTGTCCGGTAAACGGGCGGCGAATGTCGAGTATCTGCACCGGCACTTTAAGAGGCAGCCGGGCGGTAACGATGATTTCGTAGATGCCGTCATTGTCGGGAGCGATGAAGGATACCGGCAAAGCGTGCTGTCCGTTTGCCGTAATGGCGGTTTCGAGTTCTGCAACAGGTTTACCGCCGGCATAAAGAGCGGCGTGCAGATGATATTTTTTGTCGCCGTTGTTATTGCGGTTTTGAACAGATAATTCGGCGATGACGGTATCTTGGGGAGCAAAAACGGCAGTTGGCTGCCGCAGAACGGCGGTCAACTGTTCCGCCGCACTGTATTCTCCTTTTGGAGCGGCGGACGTTTCTGCTGCCGGCAAAACATCGACAGACAACAGGAACCCTATTATGAACGCAGCACGCAATAACATCGCCCCGCAGAATAACGATTTTGCCAAAAGTTTTCAAGGACAATTTCGTAGTCCGGCAAAGGTACAAAAAATTCCTCTTGCGGCGGTATTTTACCGAACATCCGCTGCCGCACGGCGAAGCACAGTTGGAAGCGTTGATAGCGGGCTGTTTCCATCACGGCACGTGCAATCATTTATTTTACGAAGATGACGAGAGACTTTTTGCGGAGTCTTCGTTTACGGATTATTTTATCGAGCCGTCGTGCCGGACGGCTGTACCGGATGCGGCATTGCAGGAGAAATTATGCACCAGATATCCGGGCTATACGAAATTCGATTGCTCCGGTATGAACATTTTCGCCGTTAAGCATTAGCAACTATTGTGTCCGCACGACCAAATCCTGATAGTTAACACCGGCATAGCGGGCGATGAATTTGCACTTCGCCTTGAACAAATAAGTTATCGGCATC
>JAITQJ010000019.1 GCA_031288955.1 Planctomycetaceae bacterium
TTGCACTATCAGTTTACGCTAATTCTTTTTGTCTGTCAAGAGAAAAATACAAGAAGTTTGAAAATTCTTTAATTTTTTTTTTTTTTTTTTTTCACCACGAAAAGAGGGTAAATAATGAACAATTAAGAATGAATAATGAATAATGAATAATGAATAATGAAAAATGAATAATGAATAATGAAAAATGAATAATGAAAAATGAATAATGAAAAATGAAAAATGAAGACACGGGCTAATACCATTGAGGTATCCGTTTTCCGCCATTATTCATTATTCATTCTTAATTATTCATTATTTACCCGTTTTCCCCCATTATTCATTATTCATTCTTAATTGTTAATTGTTCATTATTCATTATTCATTATTCATTATTCATTTTCCCTTCTTCAACCACGAAAGGCACGAAGAACACGAAAAAGGATACTTGGGAAACGCACTCTCTTTATCAATTCTTAAACAATTCGGCGAGTTTCGTTTGCAGGTATTCGCCGCGGGCGGGCGCAATCACCTTGCCGTCTTTGCCGACGAGCAGCATTGTCGGCACACCCTCGATGCCGTAAAACTTTCCCTGCGGGCTGCCGCCGGACTTTTCGGTCAGTTCTTCCGAAACGATAATCCACGGCAATTTTTCTTCCCCGACCACTTTCTTGACGGCATCGAGTTTGTCCCAAACGTACACCGAGACGATTTCAAGTCCCTTGCCGTGATATTTTTTGTATGCCTCTAACATACCCGGTATCTCGCCTTTGCAGGGACCGCACCACGAGGCGGTGAACTTCACCAAAACGACCTTGTTCTTCGCCAGCAGCGAATTCCAGTCAAAGTCTTTGTCGTCTAATGTCTTACCGTAAAGTTTTAATTCTGCCCCGACGACAGTTTTTTTCTCTGCGGTCAAATCGGCAATCAGACTGTTTTTCTGTCCTTGCGGCAATGTACATTTATCCGAACCGATGAACGCCGCTAATTCCTTCGTCGTTTTTTCCGCCAGTTGAGTATCAACCTGCTGTGCTTGCGGCGAGTCGGCTAACTGCAACAAAATCTTCACGATTTGAGGGGCAGTGTTTCTAACCTTGTTGATTGCCTGCCAAGCCTCGTTCTTGTACTTTTCAAAACCCTCCAATGTAAAGTTGGAACGCAGTTTCATTCCTTCCATTGCTAATTTTTGGAAATAATACTGTCCGAGCAAATCAAGGAATTTCCCCTCCTTTTCGATGTCGGCATAAAGCGTCTCCAAGCGTTTGGAGGCAGCCGTCTCATAAGCCAACACCTTCGGAAGGAGTTGCTGCATTTTTTCAGGCTGTTTCATCAGATTCTCTTCGCTAATCCCCGCCTCTTTTGTCAATTTGGCGAGATATTTCGATTTTTCCCCGTTGTCTTGGGTACGCAATCCCTGAGTGACAAGCCGATAGCCGGTCAATTTTTCGGCATCTTCTTTGGCGATTTTCAAAATCTTTTCCCCGCCGGCAAGCGTGTAACTGCCCATTTTTTCAAAGTACGGAGCGACTTTTTCCGATGTCATTTTCTCGCCGGCATCGGCAAGTGATTGGACTTTTTTGCCTGTCTCGATGGAGAAGGCTTTTACTGCCTGCTCGATTTCGGCAACAGTATTGAGTTGCTCAATGGGTTTCGCTTCGGCACCGGTTGTTTCTTTTTCCTGAGCGAAAAGCGGCAGGGCGAGCAGTATAAGGGCGGCGAAGACAGCGGCTGAACGGGACATTGTATTCCTTTCAAAAGGTTAACGTTCCAATAGGTTATAATACATTGACCGGCGAATGTCAAACGCCGGAAATACCGAAGACTCCGCAGATATAAACGATAACAGACAACGGGGAACAGATGATTAAATGTCCTCAAAGCGTTGCGGCATATCTTAATTAGTTTCCGAACAATTCGGCGAGTTTCGTTTGTAAGGCTTCGCCGCTGATGTCGATTGCCAGCACTTTGCCGTCTTTGCCGACAAGCGGCATTGTCGGTATGCCTGCAATGCCGTAAAATTCGCCCTGCCCTTGTTGAGGAAACAGGGTGCTGCCTGCCGCCTTCGTCAGTTCCTCCGAAATGATAATCCAAGGCAGTTGCTCTTTTTCGGCAGCCGTTTTTACGGCATCAAGTTTGTCCCGAATGTACACAGAGACGATTTCAAATCCTTTGTCGCGGTACTTTTTGTACGCTTCCAGCATACCCGGTATTTCACGCTTACAAGGACCGCACCACGTAGCCGTGAAATTCACCAGTACGATTTTCCCCCGCAGCGCATCCCAGTCAAAGTCTTTATCGTCCAGCGTCTTGCCGTAAAGTTTCAAGTCCGCTCCGATGCCGCGCCGCTCTGCCCAATTCAAACGGCTGAGCCACTTTTTCTTTTGTTCTGCCGGCAGCGTGCATTCATCCGAAGTGACGAACGCCGCCAATTCTTTCGTCATTTTTTCTTCAAGTTCCGCATCAACTTTCGGCTTGTCGAAAATGCTGAACAAGAACGCCATAGTCCCTACGGTACAGCCCCGGTTGATTTCCCGGACAGCAGCCTCTTTGACCTGGGCGAATCCTTCGGGAGTAAAGTCCACGCCGAATGCGGTTACCTTATACAAAAACATTCGGTCTCGGTACTTTTTGACAAAGTCTGGAAACTTGCCTTCCTTTTCGATGCCGGCGTAAATTTCGTTCATCTTTTTTGCTGCCGCCGTTTCGTACGCTTGTGCCTTTAGCCTGAACCCCATTGTTTTTTTCGTATTCTTTCTCTTTATGTCCTCGTCGCTGAATCCCGCCTCTTTCGCCAGTTTGTTGCCGTATAACCATTGTTCTTTGACCGCCAGTTGTTGCCAACCGCCGAGCAGGATTTTGTATCCGGTCAATTTTTCGGCATCGTCTTTGGCGATTTTCAAAATCCTTTCGCCGCAGGCAGCGGCATACTCGGTGTATTTGTTGATGTACGGCGGGAGTGTTGTTTCGTCAATATCTTCGCCGTATTTTTCACGAAAAGCCGCCGCTTCTGCTGGAATGGTTGGTCCGAATTTTTTGAAGGCTTTTTCAATTTCGGCAACGGTATTGAGTTGCTCGATTTGCCCGATAGATTTCACTTCGGTATCTGTTTTTTCCTTTTCCTGGGCAAGCAGCGGCAGGCTGAACAGTACAAGAGCGGCAAAGGCAGCGATTGAACGTGACATTGTCTATATTCTTTCAAAGAGTTGATGTTCCGGCAATTATATCACGTTGGTTGCGGCTTCACAAACGACCAAGGCAGTGCTGCTTGATGAGAATAACCGGATACTCCGCTCTTGGTATGGTTCCAATGAAGGCAATCCCGTGCAGACCGTGTTGAACATTCTGAAAGAAATTGACAACAGCGGTTTGCGTATCCGAAATTCCTGTGTAACTGGTTACGGTGAATATCTACTGCGGGCGGCACTCGGCGCGGACATCAGCGAAGTCGAAACGCTTTGCCATTATCGGGCGGCAAGATTTTTCGTGCCGGACGTTTCCTTTATTCTCGACATCGGCGGGCAGGATATAAAGTGTTTGTCGATAACAGACGGGCAACTGATAATCTCGTGCAGCAATGGATTGAAAAACTGCAAAGGCGCAAATAACAATCTCGTTTCGCTTATTGAAAAAGAGGGCGGCGAGGCAGTTGTGCCGAACATTTTGGATTTTGTTTTGTATTGCTTAACATCAGACGAGTACCGTAAGCGTTATACACGAGTGCCGTTCTTATCGGCATTAACAAGCAAACTTGCCGTTTGCCAATATGCGCAGTACACGGGCAACGGAACTGATACAGAAGTATCCGAGTCACCTTGTGAACGCAATAATGGGGCATACCGAGCAAATCGCAATGGGACATTATCGGCAGATACTTGACGATGATTACGTCCGTCTTGCCGAGATGCGGACGGCGGAAAATTCGGGCGAGAAAAAAGGTCAGGAAATGGCACAGGAACACGCCGGAATCGGCTTGAATCGGGCTGAAACGGGAATTACCTACGTAAACAATAGAGAAGATGTAAGTCATTCCCCTGCAACGCTTTGCAACGAAATACAAGGGGTAGCGGGTATAGACGGCGAACCCAGAATTGGGCGCACTTGGATTCGAACCAAGGACCTCAGCCTTATCAGGGCTGCGCTCTAACCAAACTGAGCTATGCGCCCAAACTTCGTCCTATTGTACTTTTCTCTCTCCGCTTGGCAAGGGGGGCAGTCCCAAAATTATTCACTGTCCCAATTTCCAACCCTCACCGCTCACGCCCGCCGGAGTTATCCGCTGTTCCAATTCGTCCGCCTTAAAGTGCTGCTGCTCAATTTTCAACCGCGGAGACAATGCCGTCAATGTTATCGGCAGCGGCTGACGAAAAAAGGAAGATGAACGCAGCGTCAAAAGGGGAGAAGCATCTGCATACCGGAGACGCATTGCCGGACTGTTTTTGAAACAATGACCCGCCTCTTGTTCCGTTTTTATTTTTCCCAGCAGTACCGCTCTGTCCGCCGTCAACAAACCGCTCATATCCAGCGCACTTTGGAACGTGTGATGTAATCCCGCCGATTCATAACCGCCCAATGCCCGATGCAGCGTTAAAACACGAACAACGTATCCCAAATCGTCTGACTGCGGATTGTACGCTGCCAGTTGCCGTACCTGTTCATCCGCTGCCGAAGACGACGATAAGAGCAAACTCCGCATCTCCCGCCGCGGCGTTTTCTTATCCAGCGTCAATGTCTGTGATGCCTTAATGCTGCCGAGTTCCAGTACCCAGCGACCATAAACCAGCAGTGCATCTTCCAACTCCGGCATAGATTCCGGTGCCGTTACCGTTCCGACCAAAATGCCTTCTTCATCAGACAGTTTTGCCGTCAGCCAGAGTGCCGCCTTCGATGATGACTCGCCGAAAAAACTTTTTGTCGAACGAATCTGCACCGGAACGTTTTCTAACGTTTCGCCGTTTTGCTGCACCGAACCGGACTTCCAAACATTCGGACTCACGGTTTTCGGTGCCATTCCGCCGAAGCCGCTGCCGGATAAACCGAAGTACGAAAGATAACCGGAGGTGCCGCCTTGAACAGATACCGAATACAGCGCATCGTTAGGACTGTACACGTTTACCCAAGTGCTTGAGCGCATCAGCCCCGTTTCGCCGTCGATATCGATAATGTTCAGTTCATTGACCGCCGCCTGATTCGGATGCGAAAACACCGTCAGTGAATAGGCTAACACGCTGAATAAAACAATCCAGAGCGGAAACGTCAGCCAGGTCAGCATCGGACGATTCAGGAGTTTCCGCACAACAAACCAATCGCCGATGCCGATGAAAAGCCAATAGACGGTCAGGATAATCAATATCACGGAGAACGGTACGTTTCCTGTACCGCTGTGTTTGTCTAATGCACTGCGTATCTGACCGGATATATCATTATAACCAAGTTGAAGCATTGAAGCGGCAGTCAACGCCTCCGTCTCTTTGCCGCTGCGTTTGCGTTCAACGGACGTGTCCCATTGCATTATCCGGGTAACAAGTTGGACCCGGTCGCGCCACGTAGCGAGCGGTTTGCCGCTTAAATCGCCGCCGAAGTATATCAGCGTTCCGAAGCCGTGCGCCGCACGCAGCACCAGCGGACAATCGCCGTCTTTGACGAGCGTAATCCCCTTTGCGCCGGTAAAACGGGGCATTTTCATAAACGGCGCATCCTGTGTACCGGTCATATAAACCGGACGTTTGCTGTTGATATAATGCTCAAAGGGCGTTCCCTGCCGCAATTCAGTCATCGCAGCAAACTTACCCGGCAAAAATGGATACAGCGCACCGGTCGGCGTTTCAAGATATTTGCCCGACTCCTGACCGGCAGCGAAAAACAATGTTCCGCCGAGTTTCACCCAAGCATCTAACGCCCTGATTTGCGGGCTTTCGCTTGTCATTCCCTCAAAGAATTGCGGTTCGGTTGTTGTTAAAACGACCATATCGACGGCATCGTAACCGAACCAAACGGTCGGCAGTTCGGCGGCGGATTTGACTTTAACAAGCAGCGGACGGCGGTCTTCCCGCAGTGCCAATTCCGCAACGGCTCCCTGTAAACCGATGTCCTCGCTGCCGATAATCAGATAAACCGGCTTTTCACTGCGTACCGGCGGAGGCAGTTCGATATGCCGTTGGATATTCGACTCCGGCAAAAGAACCTGCAATTTTTCGTTCTGCCGTCCCGGTCGGATATAGACCGTTGCCTGATTACCGTTGAGCGGCGCGTGAAAATCAATCGGCGCACCGTCGGCATCGCTGCATCGCACGGTGATTTCCGCCTTATCGGCGGCATTGTCCGTCAATTCCAAATGCAGCGGAGTCCAAAGACCGTTTTTGTAACAATTTTCGATGCCGACTTTCCAGGTGCTGACTTCTTGACATTCGGCAGCGAAAAACGGACAATGAACGGCAAGCAGCACCGCTATAATGATATTCTTCATCGGGAGTATTAAGCATTATCGATTCGTTATTATATTCCTTTGTCAATTACACCGCAAACCTTTTCACTTGTTTCACTCGGCTGTCCGAAAAATCTCGTTGACAGCGAACAAATCGTCTTCGCTTTGAAACAGGGCGGTTTGGCGTTCCGTACTGAAATTGACGGCAGCGAAACCGTTGTCCTTAACACCTGCGGTTTTCTCCGTTCTGCGCGGGACGAAGCGCGGGACTATATCCGTGCCTTAATTGATTTGAAACGGCAAAACCGGATTAAAAGGATTTCGGTACGCGGCTGTATGACGAAACACGAAGGCATTGAAAAATTACGCAGCGAATTTCCCGATGTTGATGAATGGTACGGCACGGCGGAGATACAAGCGGATAATGAAATACTGACCGCCGCACCGCCGCGTGAACTTCTGACCGTAAAACACGTTGCATACCTGCGGATTGCGGACGGCTGCAACCGGCGTTGTGCTTTTTGTGCCATACCGAACATTCGGGGCAATTTCCGCAGTGTGCCGCTTGAACCGCTGCTTGATGAAGCAAAACGGCTGGCAGATGCCGGTGTGAAAGAACTCGTTGTCATTGCACAGGAGACGACTTTTTGGGGCAGCGATATTTACGGTAAACCCCGGCTGACGGAATTGCTGCGGAAACTCGAAACCGTAGAGGGTATCCGCTGGATTCGTCTGATGTATTCGTATCCGCAATACTTTGACGATGACTTGATTGCGTTGTTTGCCGAAGGCGGAAAATTACTGCCGTACATTGATATACCGTTGCAGCATTGTAACGATGAAATCTTAAAACAGATGAATCGGCGGGTGACGAGAGCGGAAATGGAAACACTTTTGGAAACGCTGCGGAGCCGGATACCGGATTTGGTTTTGCGGACATCTCTGATAGCGGGCTTTCCGGGGGAAACAGATGCAATGTTTTCAGAGTTGCAGCAATTTGTTGACCGCTGGCAATTTGAACGTGCCGGAGTTTTTTCATTTTCACCGGAGCGGGGTACCGCCGCGGCGAACTTTTCGGACAGTGTGCCGCCGCGGGTTATTGAGCGGCGTTATAAGGCGTTGTACAAGACTTGTGAAAAGTATTCATTATCTTGGGCGAGGCGGCAAAAGGGGAACATTCTTGACGTGCTGATTGACGGCAATTACATAGACGATGCGGGACGGCGGGAGCCGAACTTGTACGTTGCCCGAACGTATGCGGATGCGCCGGACATTGACCCGGTTGTTTTTGTTACATTTTCTTCTCCGCCCGTTTCACCGCTGTCAAATCTTGTGCAGTGTGAAATAGTCGAAACGGAAGCCTGCGACCTCATCGGTGTTTGCAGTTGAGGGTGAAATAGTCTTGAATCACCCCGAAAGAACGGTAAAATAACGCCGACGCTTATTGACAAGCCTGATGAAACGTACAATGGGTAAACTGCGCAGTGCCGAATTGGATATGACCTCAATGATTGATGTCGTGTTCCTGTTGATTGCGTTTTTTACGCTGGTTATCAATTTTACAACTGCCGACCAAAACGAACGTATCAAGTTGCCGGTCAGCGAAACAGCGCAGCCGCCTGAACAGCCGCCGACCGAACCGCTGACATTAAATCTGCTGCCGGACGGAAACATTATCTACAACGGCAATGAATATACTTTGGAAACGCTTCGGGAGCCGGTTGAATTTCAACTGCGTGTTTTGAAATATATGAAGGTGCCGCCGGAGCAGATTACTATCATTATTCGGGCGGACTCTGTCAGCGAAGCCGGCAGCGTCTTGGAATTAATCAGTTTTTGCCAATCGCAAAAACTGACGCGTTTCATTTTGCGGACAAGACACAGTGAAGACGGCGGGTAATGAATCCCGTTGATTCCGAAACAAACGGCGGCAAAAATCAGCGGAATCCTGCATAACACGGGTGTCGGCAGAGTTTTTTTTAGAGTTTTTTTTGAACTTCCGCCGCAGTACCGCCCATTTGCCGGATATAAACACATTTTCACCGCCTTTTGCATTGAAAACAAAGAATAAAAATAAACTTTGCGTTTTGCACAGTTATACCCCCTTGTTTTTTTCACAATTCTATCTATCATATAGCAAGGGGATTACGTTTATCCCCTAATTGAATTCATTCACCCCTAAAAGGAGATTACCAATGAAGAAACTGTTTGCTCTTTCACTGACAGCAGTTGCTCTCGGACTTTTTGCCATCGGTTGTGAACCGGCGGCAGCACCCGCACCGAAAACGCCCGCACCGGCTGAAAAGAAAGCCGATGAAGCGAAACCGGCGGCAGCAGACGCAGCGAAAGCCGCTGATGCAACACCGGAAGCACCCGCTCCGGCGGCTGCACCGAAGCCCGAAGAGAAGAAATAGTGTTAAAATGCCGGCGGGCGGCTCACCCCGCCGCCGGTATTCTTAATGTAAATCTGTGATGACTGCATCGGTTATGTACCGCTGTCCGTGATTGTTGTATATCCCTGCCCGTTATTCGTTGCCGGTTATGACCAAAAAAGATATTGTCCGCTCCATTTCCGAAAAACTTGACCTTACGCAGCAAAAGACGAAAGAAATCGTCCAGAAAACGTTCGATGGTATCATCGAAACGATAGTCGAACAGGGCAGAATTGAGTTACGCAACTTCGGCGTATTTGAGGTCAAAAAACGTGCCGGTCGCAAAGCACGTAATCCCCGAACCGGCGAAACCGTCATCGTTCAGGAAAAGTATGTCGTTACCTTCAAACCCGGTAAGGTAATGGAGGAAACTGTTCAGGAAATGATGGCTGGCAAAACGAAAAAGAAATAGCGTTCTTATCCCTGCGTTTACCGTTCATATACAGATTTTCCGTAACCGCTGCTGACCAAGGTTACCGCCGGTATGCTTTGATTCCTTGTGCGGCTGACCCAAGCAACCCAATCAGTCTGTAAAGTGCTGAGACTGTCCACGTTATAGTGTTCTTGCAGTGCCGAAGGCAAATCGCCCGTATTCATTGCCGTCTCCATAAAACGTACCAGCCGCTGCTGCGGAGAATCGCCGGATTGCTGTCCCAGCATTAAAAGATATTCAACGACTGACAAACCTTGCGCATAAAGCGGCATCGGGTCATCGGGATATTCCTTTATAGAGACGAGTTTGTTGAACGGCAGACATTGCGGACACTGCGGACATTGTGTCCGGTTCCGTAGAAATGTCATCAGTAATTGCTGATAATTCTTTTTTTCGGCAATGTTCTCAACGGAAGCGGCTGCGCCTTCGTCAAGCCAACGGGGAACGGGACGGCGAAAATATGTTGCAAAAATCGTGTGTGTGATTTCGTGAGGCAGAACGGAATCAAGAATACGTTCTTTAGTCCCTTGGATTTCCATATTCCAGTCATAGACTTCCCCTTTATCGAAGACAAAAACCGTTGCACCGCCGGCACCGAGATTTTCGCCGACGATAACTTTGACTGGACATTTTTCTGCCCAATCCGGCAGTATCCTGCCGAGCCAGAGCAGGGACAAATCACGCCGATATTTTTCGGCGGCATCCCCGAACTGTTTTGCCGTCAGTGCGTCCGGTGCATTAACAATGATAAAGTTCTCTGTTTCATACGGAAACGTCTGCGTAAATGCAATCCTTGCAAAGACGAAAAACGTTAAAACGAAACAGAACCGCACAGTAAATTGAGCATCCTTGCCCATACGTCTATCCCTAGTTACGTTGGTTAAACAACCAACGGGGGATAGTCTAACAGAATTCTATATTCTTTGCAAGGGCAGAATTTTATTTCTGTATTGCCTTATAAATTTGCTGCGTCTAACTAACCGTTCCCTGTGTTGCCGGTGCTTGCGGAACGGGAACCGGCGAGTCCAGTTGCGGCTTCGCTTTCGGTTCGTCAGGCTTCTTTTGCTGCAACTTCTCTTTCTCTAAATCTGCCGGTGAATCATCGTCATATAAGCCGCCCTCAACACGTTGTTTCACAGTGCCGTCCGAAGAATCAGCCGAACTCTTCTCCTGAACTTCCTGCGGTGCCGGCGCAGAATTCTTCTGCATATCTTCCAGCGACTTTTTTATGCCTTTCGGGTCCTGCGGCTTATTCGTGTTGCAAATATCCACCGCACACGCACAGGGATTTCTGTTACAGAATTTGCACGCATAACCGTAAGACACCTGACCGGCAAGTCCCGGTTTGTCGCAGCCGCACGGGTCTTTGTGGCAGTGTTCGCAAAACCAGCGGAACGTAAACGGACGGGCATAACCGGTGTAAATCGACGGATTCCACGTCGGGCGGTAGTACGGTGCCGGATTATAATAAACCGGAAATTTCCGCGCTCCGTTATTGTATGTATCAAGTATCGGACGGGGAATTGCCGACAACAGACGGGGTTCGTGATACGGATTAAACTCGCCCAACGGTCCGTAGCCGTCGTCGGCGTGTTCACAAGGGTCGCTGCGGTGTTCCCGGCAGGCATCACACGTTCCGCAAGGTTCGTCCCCCGCCGTCAGGTCGCAGTTGTTGCCCATATTTTTTGACAACGGCTGAACACAATGCCGGCATAATGTTTTTTCGCAAACAAAACCGGCTTGGCACATTTTGCATTTGCCGCACGGTGTTTTCGGGTCGTTTTCGCAAAGCGGACATTGCGGCACCGGTGCTTTTCCATAGCCCTCAATTTCGTCGCTCTGGTCTTGCAGAATTCGGGCAGCCCGTTCCTCTTCGGAAACACCGGCGTACCGGTCTTCTGTTACGGGAACCGGCGGCGCACCGTGAATGAACGGCGGAATCACGCCGACGGTGCGCGGGTCAGGATATGA
>JAITQJ010000130.1 GCA_031288955.1 Planctomycetaceae bacterium
CCGCAAAATAAGGGCACTGCAAGTGGAATGCTCGTTTAATTCCTTTTACGGTTTCGGTATAAAAGGGGGTACTGTATGTCCAGATATTCCCTTCGGCATCTGTATATGATTGTTCCCAATCTTTCTTTGTCATAAGTGTATGTCTAATTTATAGAGTTAAAGTTATCATAAAACCAGAATCGAGAAACGATAGAACAGCGACAACACTGCCGCCATTATACCGCATTTTGCGTCCGATTGCAAGCCCCACTTCAGAACGCTGCACTTCAGAACCGCGAACGTAAAATTGCGGTTAAATCCAAAAACCGTTAACTTATCGTTAGCGGCTCTGTTATCGGATATTTTTTTGTGTCTTTTGTGGTTAAACACTATCGTGATTCGGACATCGGCAGGTTGTTTAACGAATTACTCTATGGTATCATCATCGGTGCGCGTCCTTTTTCATTCTTTTTCTTAAAAATAACCAATGTACGACAAAGAACGTTTACAATCGCTTATTCTCGAAAAATCGCTTAAGTTCGGTGATTTTACGCTTGCCTCCGGTAAAAAGGCAGCGTATTATCTTGATTGCCGGCAAATCACACTTGACTCCGAAGGCGCAAAACTTATCGGCGAAGGCATTTTAGAAATTCTGCAAGATAACGGACTGCCTCAAGCCGTCGGCGGAATGTCTATCGGAGCCGACCCGATAACCGCCGCAGTGATTACCGTTGCCGCCTTTCGGGATATTCCCCTTAAAGGCTTTATGGTACGCAAACAAAGCAAAGGACACGGCACAAATCAATTTGTCGAAGGTCCGGTGCTGCCGGGCGACCGCGTGATGATAGTCGAAGATGTTGTTACAACCGGCGGCTCATCGCTTGAGGCTATTGAAAAAGTACAAGCCGCCGGTGCTGCCGTCGAAGGAGTTATCGCCATTATTGACCGGCTCGAAGGCGGCAGCGAACTGTTCGCCTCCAAAGGATACCAATTTTACAGCCTCTTTACCGTCAAAGATTTCGGTATCGATGCCGGAAAATTGCCCGAAAACCGATGACCCCCCCTGTGTCTATTCCGGCAGTGCAGTTTGAGGCGGTTTCGTTTTCTTACGGCGGTCCCGTTGTCGTTGAAGATGCGTCGTTTGAAATCGAACAGGGCGGCTTCGTTTCTATCGTCGGTCCGAACGGCGGCGGTAAAACAACGCTCGTCAAACTAATGCTCGGTCTTCTTCAAGCCCAAAGCGGTACCATACAGGTCTTCGGCAAATCGCCTGCCGTTTGCGGTTCCCGGCTCGGTTATACCCCGCAGTTTCTGACCGTTGATTTTAGTTTTCCGCTTTCCGTTCTTGATGTTGTTTTGATGGGACGTATCCGCCGCCGGCAACTCTGGTACACCAAAGCGGATACTGCCGCAGCCCGCAGTGCGCTGGAAACGATGCAACTTACCGATTGCGTTCACGAACCGTTCCGCAACTTGTCCGGCGGACAACGGCAGCGGGTTCTCATTGCCCGCGCCGTTTGCGGAGAACCGGATATTCTCGTGCTGGACGAGCCGACAAATAACATCGACTCGCAATCCGAAGAAATTCTTTACGATATTTTAACGGAATTGAACCGGCGTATGACTATCGTTATGGTGTCGCACGATATAGGCTTTGTAAGCCGGTGCGTTACGAATGTCATTTGCGTTCATCGTACCGTTGCCGTCCATTCAACGGCAGAACTCGACGGCAAAGCAATTCATCAACTTTACGGACACAGCGATATGAAATTGGTGCTGCACGGATAAAAGCCGGTCAAATTGGATTATTGTCCGATTTTCCCCTTGTCCCCGCCGGAAGAAAACATTATATTTCGTCCGGTTGTAAAACAAGACGATTATGTTTCGCTTTGCTGTTATTCTTTGTTTATCGCTTTGCTTCGCCGGATGTCAGTCCGCTGCACCAAAACAAGCACCGGCAAAATCGGCGGTTTCACAGCGTTTCTCTGCAACGGTTAAACAATGTTTCGCCAACGCCGCCGCCGTCATCAAACCCGATACGGACAATAGCAGCGGCAATAAGCCGACCAGCAAATTGAGCGTTTTCGCTGCCGCAGCGCAAAATCAGCCGTACCAAATTACGCCTGCCGCCCAGCGCAGCAATTCGCTTTATCAGCCCGGTGCGATTTCACCGCCGCCGCAATTATTGAACACCGAAACGTTAACCGTCCGTCATTCCCCGGAGGCACAGGATAAACGTAAAACCGCCGAAGCAAAGCCGGAAATAGTTGATACAGACACCGACAACGAACCGGAAGAAGCCGTTGCGGTCAAGCGTCCTAAAAAGAAACCGCGTCAAATTGAATTTGAACCGGAATATGAAACAGATACGGAAACGTTAGCCGTCCGTCATTCTGCGGCGGAAAAGACACCGAGAGAAAATGCCGCCCCAACTCCGGCGGTACGGACAGAACCCGCCGCTCCGCAATATCCTAATCTGGCGCAGTTGCCGAATAGTCCGCAAATCGTTCAGGCAGGTTATACGCCGCAAGTTGCCGCCAATCATTTCATCGCAAACAATCCGGCAAATGTGCCGCAAGGTTTTGGGGCAGGCGATTGGCAAACGTCTCTGAAAGCATCGGCAGAACAGTTGCGTTATGCTGTCGAACACACACCGCACGGCAGAACGGAACAGAATGAAATGCGGCTGCGGTTAATGGAAACACTGCTCGGAAACAAAGGGGAAGCCGCTAAACCGATTGCGTCGGCAGATAAAACGGTCAACGAGTTTTTTGCTCATCAAATTCTCGGCGTTTCGGCGTTGTTGGAGGAACCGGGCGGAGTGTCGCCGAATTCAAAGACCCGGTACATTACGGCGGCGTATCGTTTTCGCGAAAGTACAGCGGAACTGTCAAAACTTTGTCCGGTAAAAGTCAGAAACGTCGTTTTGGTAAAAGACTGGCTTGAGTTCGGTATTTATATGCCGCGTAATGAAGATTATAAGCCGGGCGAAACATTTGAAGTGTATATGGAGTTGGATTATCCGACGATACGGCGGACAGCGGACGGATATAACATTTGTGTGGCATTGAGTTATGAACTGCGGGACGCATCGGCAAATGTGGTCGCCAAGCAGGATGCGGCAAAGCCGACGCTGACGACTATGAGCCGTAAACAAGACTTTTGTCTGACGCTGGCGGGAGTGATTCCGAAGACTTTGCAGCCCGGCACATATCAGTTGCGTATTAGTTTAACGGACTTAAATGACGACACGATGCAGTACACCGAGGAGCAAATACCGCTCAAAGTCGCCCCTGCGACGGAAACGCCGGAGTGAGTACCGGTGTAAAAAACTGCCGCAAATCCGGCAATTCTGGGCAAGCGCAAGCAATTTTGCTTGCGCTTTTACTT
>JAITQJ010000136.1 GCA_031288955.1 Planctomycetaceae bacterium
TGTTACGCCCAACTTTATGCACGCTCCGCCGGCAAAAGCCGCCATTGCTGCCGGAAAAGCCTGCGCCTGCGAAAAACCAATCGCCGGCTCGCTGACCGAAGCCCGCGAAATGGCACAAGCCGCCCAAAAAGCGAAAGCCGAAACCTTCGTCTGGTTCTGTTACCGCCGCGTTCCTGCCGTGGCACTGGCTCACAAACTCGTCCGGCAGGGTGCGCTTGGTGAAATCCGGCACGTTCGGGCAACATACCTTCAGGAATGGGCGGACGAATCCGTGCCGTTTGCGTGGCGGTTCATCAAAGAGAAAGCGGGAAGCGGTGCAAACGGCGACTTGAATGCGCACATCGTTGATATGACCCGGTTTGTAACAGGCTTTGAGGTCGAAGAAGTCTGCGGTTCGATTGTCGAAACGTTCGTCAAAAAACGGAAAATCATCGAACAGGACAGCGGCGGCGGTATCGTTACCGACGAGCAACTCCGTTACAGCAAAGCCGACTCCAGCAGTGCCAAAATGGGCGACGTTACGGTGGACGATGCGACGATGTTTCTCGTGAGGTATAACAGCGGGGCAATCGGTTCGTATGAAGCCGCCCGGCAGGCAACGGGCAATTACAATCCGAACGGCTTTGAAATCAACGGCACGAAGGGGGCGTTAAAGTTCAACTTTGAACGTATGAACGAATTGCAGTTCTTTGACAGAACGGCAAAGCGGGAAGTGCAGGGCTGGACGACGATTCTCTGCACCAACGGAGTGCATCCGTATGCGGGCAATTATTGGCCCGACGGACACGTGATTGGTTACGAACACACGTTCACGAGTATGGCTTACGATATACTTTTGAAGTTGGCGGGCAAGGAACCGGTTGTTCCGCTGCCGGACTTCAACGATGCGTACCAAACGCAGCGGGTACTGGAAGCGGCTTTCGTCTGCGCCGCCGAAAAACGCTGGGTCAAAATGGACGAAGTAAAATAGACTTGTTCGGTAACTGCCGAACGATTAGATAAAACCTTGTAAAAGCCTACGTTTTATTTTATCGATTTTATGCAGTTTGCCTATTTTTCGGTTGCCGAACACGTTTATTTCATCAGCCGCCCCGCAATAAACGTTTCGGCAATTAAAAACAGTAATAACGCAGCGAGAAGCCAATCGCTGATAGAACGGCGGACGACAAAGGCACTGTCCGTCTGAAAATGACGGACATTCTCCAACGGCTGCTGAATACTCCGCAGCGACTCCGTAATTTCAGCCACATCCGCCAGACGAATATCGCCCTCCGAAGCATCAACGTTTAATGGTGTCAGAGCGGCTGCATCCGCCTCCGTGTCTGTCCGGTTTTTCGTCAAATAGGCTGCCAATTCAAGCATTACAACGACGTACCCCGGATTGCCTCGCCCCCAATTATTCCAATCCGGTGCTGCCGATGTCAAAAACGTTATCGTCCGTCCCCTGCCGAATTTCTTTTCAATGACCAGCGGCGAACCGTTACGCAGTGTTGCCAAAACTGCCGGTGCATCACCTGTATCGGCTGCCGGCATTTCCGCTGCCAGATATTTTTCAATTTTGACGTTTGCCAAAAGTGTCCACGAATCATTGCCGCCGCCGTAAAACAAGCGGAATACCGGATGCTCTGCCGGTTTAATGTCCGGCACATTAGAAAGAAAATCGGGAGACAACTCCCGCTCGCCCGCCGGAGCAGCCGGAAACAGACCGCTGCCGTTTTTGTACAGTCCGCTGCGGATAAAATCAACGTCCGCTTTACTGCCGGTAAAAAAAACAAGTCCGCCGCCGGCACTGACGAATTGTTCTAACGCCTTCACCGCAGACGCTTCCAATGCCGGTACATCAAGCATAAAAACTGCCTGAAAACCCGACAGCGCATCCGGCTGCATCAGGAACTCCGGCGGTTCAACGCGGGTTCGGACACCGGATTTAATGCCCGGCGGCGACAGTGCCGAACGGACATATTGCGATTCGTTTTGTGCATTTGATTTTGCGGCAACAAGCAGCACGTTGACGGCATCCGGTACCTGCAAAACGAGGTATCGGCTATTGTCGTCCGCTACGGCATCAGGTTCAAGACGTAATTCGATTTGATGACGTTCACCGGCTTTATTCTGCATCAAACGTATCGGCAAACGCAGCGGCGGCTGTGTTTTTCCCCCCGGCGGAGGCAGTGCCGCGGTATGCTGCGACTGTAACTTACCGTCCACAAAAAGTTCAACGTTGACATTTTGATTGGCAGCAGACGCAACACTGTAATTCGCAATGGTTGCATCAAGCAGCATTTCGACTTCTGCGGCGTGAATTCCGTCTGCCAGTTCTAACTTTTCGACCGTTAGATTCCGGTGTTCGGCATCGGTCAGGCGAATCATCCGCAGCGAACCGCCGAGTTGCCGGATATCTTCGATGTGCTTGATAAACAATGCCGGTTCGTACCAATTCCGGCGGCGGAAGTCCGAGAGAAAAAAAACTGCCGGTTTGTATTGCCGCGGATTTTGCCGGACGAGTTCAACGCCTTCGGCAAGCAATCTTTCCGGTTCGGTGGACAGTTGCGACGGCTGCATTTGTGCTAAAACGTTTTCTAATGTTTGATGTCCGCCGGTGTCGAGCGGAATGTTATGCAGATTGTTTTTGCCGCTTGACGTTATGACCGTAATATAGCCGCTGTTTTTACCGGCAATGATTTTCCGTATGGTATTCACGCCTTCACCAAAAACGGTGGCGGCGGTTAAGTTGCCGTCAAGGTCATCAGTCCGGTCGTTCATTGAATATGAATCGTCGAGGAGTATGATGTAATGCGTTGTTTTTTCTCCGAACCAAGCGGCGAGAGTTCCGGCGGCTTTTGGGTCGGCAAACATTAGTATCAGTACGGCAAATGCGGCAAGGCGGAGCAGGAGCAAAAGTAATTGTTGTAACAGAATTCGTGTCCGGCTTCGTTTGTAAGCGGCAAGAAGAAATTCCATTGCCGCCCAACGCATTCGCCGATGCCGGTGCAGATTGATAAGATGTATCAGCAGAACAACGCCCAGAAGCGGCAAAAACCAAAGTAAAACAGGATAGGAAAACATTCGTGGGGATTGATAATGGTTCTAGACAAATATCTCACGTATTTTTTTGATGATATTGTATAGATTTTTTTTCGGTGATTGAAACGGAATTCACACTCTTTTAAGTGTAACATAAAGATTTACAAAGCACAACCATTAAACTTTGCCAGCCTTCGTTTGGCAGAACCAAGCGGTGTCGTATCTGTCAGGATTCATCCCTGAATAATAGGGGCATCAGAGTCTCTTTGGAACAATGAGGAACGATTGTAACAAAAACCTTTCCTCCCCGTTTCAAAAGTCCGAACACCGGCGTTTTTCCGGCAGCACCGCGACCGCGTTTGCCTTTTCGCACGCCGCCGAAGTAAGACTCATCAACCTCGACTTCGCCGTTGAGAAAAGGTGATGCTAATTCGGTGAAATGAACGATGATTTTTCGCAATTTATTGTAAAAAAGGTTGACTGAATTTCGATTAACGCCAGCAAGTTCGGCGGCAGTGCGGGCGGTCACACCAGCAACAAAAAACTCGAGCAACTTTTGCGA
>JAITQJ010000138.1 GCA_031288955.1 Planctomycetaceae bacterium
GTGATTATTGCCGATACTGCCGACTTGTTTACCAATCCGGCGTGTATAGCGGTCAAGACTTTCCATTCGCTTATCGGCTTCGCGCGAACGTTCCTCCGCCGCACGCCGGCGTTCCTTCTCCTCCATCGCCATCTCTGCAATAACGGCTTCTATCCGGTCTAATCTGTCAGAACTTTCGCTTTTCATATCAGTATCCTCCCGCAATCACCACAACGTTTATATCAGCAGGGCAACTTCAAAACGCTTTCATATTTTCAGTGTTACATTCTAAAACTTTGCCGTCCCGCTGAAGTGTACCGACTCCCAGTGTCTTTGCCTCTAACAACAGAGCGTCGTGAAATGTATAACCGGCAAGACCGAGATACAATTTGTGATTCGCATACTCGGGAAACAACCGGCGAAACTTCTCGACCTTGTCCGTAACCAACTTCTGCAAATCGTTGAGGTGCGGATGATACTTGACTTCAACCAGCGCAATAGCAGTACCGTTAATCAGGAGAATGTCAAATTCGAATTCCGTTCGGACAGATTTCGACTTAATATTTTTGAGAATCTTGTTGAACTGTATTCCGGCAAACTGCAATGTTTTTGCCAGTGCAACGTAAAAAAACTCCTCGGTGATATGCCCGTGATTATTGCCGATACTGCCGACTTGTTTACCAATCCGGCGTGTATAGCGGTCAAGACTTTCCATTCGCTTATCGGCTTCGCGCGAACGTTCCTCCGCTGCCTGTCGGCGTTCCTTTTCCTCTATCGCCATCTCTGCGATAACGGCTTCTATCCGGTCTAACCTGTCAGAACTTTCGCTTTTCATATCAGCATTATCCCGCAATCACACAACGTATTTTAATACGAAGGCGGACTGTCTGCAAGGGGAGAATCTGTTGCTTTACCAGCGTTGTTATTTTTTATCCCGCCAATACCAGGCAAGAGTCAGCCAGCCGTTTGATGCTGATGCCGCGGCAGGAACCAGTTGTCCCTTGTTCTTCCACTCACCCTCTAAATTCAGCGGTTTCGCCTCAAACCGCTTCGGAAGCCCCTCAAGACGTTTCATCAAATACGAACGAATTATCGTTTGCGCTGCCGATAACCGGCTGCCCTCTTTGTACGAACTCGGATAGGCTTCCGCAACACTCTGTTCCAATACAACAACGTCCTTGCCGTCCTTCTTTGCCGACGACACTTTGTACTCAACGGTGATAACGTAAGACTTATCGTTACTGTTCAATACCTCAATGTCATCTAAACGGACAATAACCTTGATTTTGTTATCGGCAAACGAAACATCAACCGGTGCTTTTTGTCCGAACGAAACTTTCGCCGGTGAAACATCTGATTTGCGTTCCAAAAACTTCGGTTTGTTCTTGAAGTATTTTGCCAACCGCGCTGCCGACTTCTCTTCATCAATAAAACGACCGGCAAGGAACGATGACGCTAAATTATTGATTGCCGACTGATGTACCTGTACGGCTAAACCATAGTCCGCTAGCACAGCCGTTGCCGGTTTCGGTGCCGACGGCTGATTCCGTGTTGCCAGTAAAATCGACCAATCAACGGCATCTTCCGAACTTGACAGATTCCAAACTTTCGGAAAAAGACCGGCTTTCACAAGCGGCTGGCGAATTTCCTGATACCGCTCGTTCAACTCGGTAATGCGTGTATCAATTTGGTCGTCAAGACGTATATTCAAACGTTTCTCCGCCTTCAATGCGGCTTCTTTTGCGGAATCTGCCTTTTGCGAATCAATCCGCTGCCGGACAATCGGTTTGATAAGGCAGCACGTATCGATATGGACATCGGAAATCTCCGGTTTCAGGTTTGCCTGCGTTTTCGCCGGTTCCGTTGTTATCGCATCGGCGGAAAAAATGACATTTTTTGCTGCCGACAACGTACCGGTTGTATGTGTTTTCAATGTAACCGGCGGATGCGAACCATCTGTATCTGATACCATATCGGCATTAACACATACCCGAATAGATGCCGCTTTATCCGTATTCGCTAACTCGGCGGTACTCTTGCCGTTCAACGAACCTTTGCCGACGACTTTCGTACCGAGTATGTTTTCGTCAATATCAAATGCTTCATTAACAACACGTTCAAAACCAGCCTTAATGAAATCTTCGCTGACCTGCAAGCGGACATTGACACCGGAGACGGCAGCACGGACAAGTGCCGCCAACTTTGCCGCACGGGGTTCGGCAATGCTAACATCGTCAAGCCAGCCGGTAACTTCGGCAATCGCTTCGGCGTAAAGCGGACTGCTTTCGGAATTATAATGCGAAACATATTTCGGCAGGTTGTCGAGAACGTTGACAAATTGCTTATCATAACTGTTATTTTTCAGCACTTTGTCAATGTTTTGATAACGTCTCAATGCAGCCCGCAGAGCATCAAAGAGTGTCCAGCGGATACCTTCCCTGTCGGAATACAACGTATTCTGTACCTCGTCAAGTACCGCCGATTCAGCAGAGTCTTTTTCCAAGGCGGTCTTTAATTCGTCCAGTTTCAGCGTTGTCTTCCATTCATCGGCAATGTCTTTGGGTTCATTGCCCAAGGCACGGATAAGGGCGGCAGTTTCCTGCAACAGCGTCTTTTTGCTGCGCTGCAAATCGGCATCGGATATTTTCCGAAAATCCTTTTTCAATTCGGCGGCGAGAGCGGCAAGTTGCTGCTGCGCCTCTTCTGCCGGAAGCGAAAGTTCTATTTGACCGCTGGCGGAAGACCGCGGAAGCATCCGAAATCTTGTCAAACGTGCCGCTTCGAGAACGGTAGTAAGAGTTAAGAATACGCTAAAGAGGATACTGACAGCAATGAATCGGCGTGTTAAAGTGTTCGGCATTGGGCTGGATACGGGTTAATGTGGTTAACTTGGTTAGAGTGAACAATTCAGGATAACACCTTTTTGAAAGCAAGCATCTTGTTTGTCCAAAAAACGATGTTATTTAGTTGTTATCTGACTACACAAGTAGTATAATTGGTGCAGTCGTTAAAGTCAACGTAATCGACACAATCGGTAATGTTTGACTATTTTATCAACCCCGGAGGAAAGTCTGATGCAACATTCTCAAAGGCAGGATGTCAACGTTATCAATCGCCGCAACGAGTTAACTTGCGCCGATTATAACAGAATTGCCGATTTAAGTAAATCGGTAAATTTTATTTTTTTTGCCGTTCTGATTTTTATCAGTTCGGCGACCGCTGCTTCGGCAGCCCAGCGTTACGTTGTTAGGAGACCGGTTACTCCCCCGCCGCCGGCAAACGCACCAGAGACGGTGCCGGAGGAGACATCGGATTCCCAAGGTACAATCCATTGGGAGACGGATTACACGGCGGCACTGCGTTCGGCAAAGGAGTCCCGCCGCAATCTGTTGGTTTATTTTGATGCGGAATCCGCTGCCTCTGAACACGCTGCTGCTTGCAGCACGTTCAATCAGACGGTGCTGCAAAATTGGAATGTTCAGTCGGAATTAGCCAGGTACGTGCTGCTCAAGTTGCCGATGGCGGAACTGGAGGCAAATCCCGCTGTTCAGGAGTATTACAGTACCGAGATGGCGAATCATCCCGGTTTAGTGTTATCTGAGTTTGAAAATCCCGATGCGCCGTATTACGGACAAACGGTAGCAATACTGCCGTTTTGGCAATCGGTTGCTCCGACGGTGCCGGAGATGTTAAAATTCCTGACGCTGCCGGCAGGAACGTTGACGCAGCGGACGATGATATATGCTGTGCGGATTCATCAGCATCAGCCGTTAGGAGCAGATGGAATACCTGACCCGATTGCAGTATCGGCTGCAACAGAGCAGGCGGAGTATCAGGCGGACAAGGGTGTTATGGGACACCAAAATTACGGGGGACGCAGCAGCCGGGCGTTAGAAGCGTTGGGCGGCGGCAGTCCGTCGGAAATATGTGCGCAAAGTTACAGCAGCAAGAGTTTATTTGAGGGAGCGATAGGGTGTATGCGTGCCTGGCGCAACTCGTCGGCTCATTGGAACCTTGTTCGCCGGCAGCACACGTATTTTGGTTTTGACATTCGCCGCGGCAAAGGCGATGCCTGGTATGCCACCGGCTTTTTTGTCGATTGAGAAGAACTCGAAAGGGCGGAGGTTATCACCTCCGCTTTTCTGCTGATTTTCTTGCTGTCTTGTCTTTTTTTGTTATAATGTTTCACTGTAATTATTTTGAACGGACACTTATGACTCTCTCTATGACACCGGCGGAAAAGAAAGCCGTTGATACGATTCGCTGCCTTTCAATGGATGCCGTACAAGTTGCCAACAGCGGGCATCCCGGTACCGCAATGGCTCTCGCCCCTCTCGGCTATCTACTCTTCAACGAAGTGCTGCAATACTCGCCCGAACGTCCCCGCTGGGTCAACCGCGACCGCTTCGTCCTCTCTATTGGTCACGCCTCAATGCTGCTCTATTCACTGCTGCATTTGAGCGGTGTCAAAGAACCGGAGAAAAACGCCGCCGTATCGCTTGACGACATTAAAAACTTCCGACAACTCGGCTCCAAATGCGCCGGACATCCCGAATACCGGCACGTAACCGGTGTCGAAATGACAACCGGTCCGCTCGGTGCCGGCGTTGCAACAAGCGTCGGAATGGCAATCGCCGAAAAACATCTTGCCGACCGATTCAATACAGATAAACAGAAAGTCATTGATTACAACGTTTATGCAGTTTGCGGCGACGGCTGTATGATGGAAGGCATTACCTCCGAAGCCGCCTCGCTTGCCGGTCATCTGAAACTTGATAATCTGTGCTGGTTCTACGATGACAACGGAATCACCATCGAAGGCAATACAAGCCTTGCGTTCTCCGAAGACGTAACTCAACGTTTTAATGCTTACGGCTGGAACGTGCTGCGGGTTGACGATGTCAACGATTTGCCTCAACTGCGGCAAGCCATCGACACATTTAAGAAAACAACGGGCAAGCCGACACTGATTATTGTCAAAAGTCAGATTGCGTTCGGTTCGCCGAAGTTGGCTGGTTCACACGAAGCACACGGCGCACCGCTGGGAGAAGACGAAATCAAGGCAACGAAAAAAATCTATGGTTTCGACCCCGACAAAAAATTCGTTGTCGATGCCGATGTGTATGAAACGTTCAAAAACGGCATCGGCAGGCGGGCTGACGCTCTTTTGGCAAATTGGCAAAAGACAGCGGCGGACTATGACAGCAAACGTTTGGGCGAACTTGAACAATTAGGAGTATCGTTGCCGGACAACTGGGATTCTGCTGTTGAAACATTCCCTGCCGATGCGAAAGGTTTGGCGAGCCGGGCTTCGTCGGGGAAGGTTCTCAATCAGTTGGCAAGCAAAATCCCGTCGTTCATCGGCGGCAGTGCCGATTTGGCTCCGTCAAATAATACGTGGCTCAAAGATACGGCGGAGATAAAGTACGGTGAGTTTGGACCCGATAATCGGAGCGGACGCAATTTGCATTTCGGTATCAGGGAACACGCTATGGCGGCGATAACCAACGGCTTGGTGCTTTCCGGTTTGCACGGATACTGCGCTACGTTTTTCGTCTTTGCGGACTATCTGCGACCGGCAATCCGGTTAGCGGCGTTGATGCAACTCCCGACGTTGTTTATCTTTACACACGATTCGATTGGTGTCGGTGAAGACGGACCGACGCATCAACCGGTTGAACATCTGGCGGCACTTCGGGCAATTCCGAATGTTGCCGTTTTCCGACCGGCGGACGCAAATGAAACGGCAGAGTCATACAAGGCGGCGTTAAAGTTGAACAATATGCCGTCCGTGCTGGTATTGACGCGGCAGAATTTGCCGACGCTTGACCGGTCTCAATTCGGGGCGGTCAGCGGTGTTGCGAAGGGCGGTTATATCGTTGCGAAGGAGCAAGCGGATAAACCTGATGTTATCCTGATAGCGTCGGGCAGCGAAGTCGGTTTGTGTTTGTCGGCTTGGGAAAAGTTGACGGCAGAGGGAATTAAGGTTCGGGTGGTGAGTATGCCGTGTTTTGAACTGTTTGGTCAGCAGCCGGAAAGTTACCGTAATGAGGTATTACCTCCGGCGGTGAAGGCGCGGGTTGGGGTGGAACTCGGCGTTGAACTGGGCTGGCACAAGTACATCGGCGACAGCGGCGTGTTTATCGGAATGAGCGGCTTTGGTGCCAGCGCACCAGCAGGCGTGCTGATGAAGCACTTCGGTTTCACGCCCGAAAACGTCTGTGCTGCGGCAAAGAAGGTATTGGGACGTTAGCCCCCCCGATAAGACGCGGATTTTAGTTACAATGAAAGTCATCATCGGCGATTTGACAGACGAGGCAGCAGCGGGATTGCAGCGAATGACTCTTTATTCCGCACCGATGGCGGGTTTCACTCATTACGCTTTCCGAAATCTGCTGCGGCTCTTCGGCGGGGCTGATTTAATTGCTGCCGAAATGATTTCCGCCAGGTCTTTTGCCGAACTCGAAAGCCGGGGACGCGATTTGCCGTCCCGACTCTACGGTATCAAAAACGAACATCAGCCGCTTGCCGTGCAGATTTGGGATAACAATCCCGAAACGCTTGCCTTTTTCGCTCATCGGCTCGCTGATGAAT
>JAITQJ010000088.1 GCA_031288955.1 Planctomycetaceae bacterium
TGCCTTGTCAAACCGAAAACGGGGACATAAACCGCTCCTCTGTTACCGTTTTCAATCCGTTAATCGGCAGACATTTTTGACGGGTTGATGGGCATCAAGCGGAAAAGCATTAATGAGCCGCGAACGTAAGTCTGCGGTTTGTGTTTGCACTACCGGGGGGATTCCCCGCTCTTGCGCCGAAAACAGTGTAAGTTGTGGAACAAACCTACTAGAAGCGGCTTTTCCGTCCGGCGGGCTTGCAGAAAAGCGGACGGCTTGCGAGAATGAACAAATCCCGCATAATAATCCCAATGTCCGCTGCACCGCCCGACCTTCGACAATCCGTTGCGTATCTCAAAGGTGTCGGTCCGCAGCGGGCGGAAATCCTAAACCGCATCGGTCTCCATCGGGCTGCCGATTTGCTCTTTTATTTTCCCCGCGACTATCAGGATATGACCGAAAAGCGGGAAATTGAACAACTCGAAGAAAGCGGGCAAATCCAAACCGTTGTCGGCGAAATTAAAGAATCATCGCGAAAATCAACACGGCGCGGCGAACTGTTGACACTCGTAATTCAATGCGGCGATAAAATCCTTAAAGGGCTTTGGTTCAAAATGTCTTTTATCCAACGGGAATTCGGCAGAGGACGGCGCGTAATGCTCACCGGCAAGCCGAAATACGAAGCCCCGTTTTGGACGATGATGCACCCGCAAATAACCTATCTCGGCGACAACGAGGACGAAAATGAAGTCGAACCGTTTTTGCCGGTTTATCCGCTGACCGAAGGACTGAAACAGTTTCATCTGCGGCGGATAATGCGCGAAATGCTGCCGCTTTACATTCCGCTGCTTGATGAAGTTTTTCCCGAAACGTATTTGTCCGAACATAAATTGCTGCCGATTGCCGAAGCCGTCAAAGCGATACATTTTCCGCCGGACAAAGCAACACAACTTTGGGCAAAACGGCGGTTCGTTTATCAGGAACTCTTCGTTTTGCAACTCGGTTTGGCAATGCGGCGGTTGCAGCATCAAACGCATCTGAAATCCGTACCGCTGCCTATTGATGCGAAAATCGACACACGGATTCGGCAGCGGTTTCCGTTCACGCTGACGAAAGCCCAGGAACGTGTTATCAAGGAAATAACGGCAGATATGGCAAAGCCCGTACCGATGAATCGTCTTTTGCAGGGCGATGTCGGCAGCGGTAAAACCGTTGTGGCTCTGTATGCGATGCTTCTTGCGGCGGCGCACGGACATCAAGCCGTTTTTATGGCACCGACCGAAGTTCTTGCCCGGCAGCATTTGCGGACTTTAACCCGTATGCTCGAAGGAAGTCAGGTGAAAATTGCGCCGGTCTTCGGCGGACAAAAAACGGCAGAACGTTCACTCGTGTTACAGGAAATAGCAACCGGTGCTGCACAAATTGTCATCGGAACACAGGCGATAATCCAAAACGAATTACCGTTTCAAAAACTCGGACTCGTTGTTATCGACGAACAGCACAAGTTCGGCGTGATGCAGCGGGCGGCTCTGAAGACCGGCGAAAAATTCGACCCGCATTATCTCGTGATGACGGCAACGCCGATTCCCCGCAGCGTAACGATGACGATGTTCGGCGACCTTGATGTGTCGATTATGGACGGAATGCCGCCGGGACGGCAGCCGGTTAAGACATATATTGCCGACCCCGACCGCCGCACCGCTTGGTGGGACTTCGTCGCCCGAAAAGTTCGGGAAGAACATTGGCAGGGATACGTTGTCGTGCCGATGATTGAGGATAACGAGAATGTTTTACCTCTTGATGATGATATTGTTTCACCGCCGGATACGCCCCTTTCTTCGCTCTTTGCAGTTCACGCTGCTCTGTCAAGCGGTGATTTGAAAGGTTTGCGTTTGGCAATGATTCACGGACGGATGTCAACGGAGGAAAAGGAGCGGATAATGTACGATTTTCGTACCGGCGAGATTCAAATCCTGATAGCAACGACGGTCATTGAAGTCGGCGTTGATGTGCCGAATGCGAATTTATTGACGATAGAAAATGCGGAACGTTTCGGTTTATCGCAACTGCACCAACTTCGCGGACGCATCGGACGGGGCAAAAATCCGGGTTATTGTACAGTATTTGCCAATGCCGCAACCGAAGAGTCGCAGAAACGTCTCAAGGCGTTTGAAAAGTTGTCGGACGGTTTCAAATTAGCGGAAAAGGACTTTGAAATCCGCGGCGGCGGGGACTTATTCGGCACACAGCAGCACGGTATTCCGCCGTTGCGGGTTGCCGATTTAGTGAGGGACAAAGAGGTGTTGTACGAAGCCCGGCAGGATGCGGGCGAAATGGTGCAAAGCGACCCCGGTTTAGCGAAACCGGAACACGCCAAGTTGCGCAAACAGATGCTCAACCGCTACGGCAAAGTGTTGAATCTCGGCGATGTCGGATAATCGGATAAAACGTCAGGTGTCTCTCTTGACTTTGCCGATGTGAAATCGTTATTATACCGAACGGAACACGGAGACGGATTTTATGACGGCGGCGGAACAAACGGTACTCAAAGTCGAAGGACTTATTAAAATCTATGGAAAACGAACCGTCGTTGACGGCGTGAGTTTTCACGTCAACCGCGGTGAAATCGTCGGACTTCTCGGTCCCAACGGTGCCGGGAAAACAACCAGTTTTCGTATGGCTTGCGGACTCATTCCAACCAACGGCGGTATCGTTTATCTCGGAAGTCAGGATGTAACCCAATGGCCGATGTACAAACGCAGCAAAGACGGCGGAATGGGATACCTGCCGCAAGATAAAAGTGTTTTCCAACGCTTAAGTGTGGAAAATAATCTTTACGGCGTGATGGAAATGCTCAGTATGAAACGTACCGAACGAAAGAGCCGATGCGAAGAATTGCTCGAAAAGTTCCGTTTAACACATCTGCGTCATAACTACGGCGGCGGACTTTCAGGAGGCGAACGCCGCCGGTTGGAAATCGCCCGGTCGCTTGTTTCCAAGCCGAAAATTATTCTGCTCGATGAACCTTTTGCGGCAATCGACCCCGTTACCGTTTCCAGTATTCAGGATATTATCCGGCAACTGGCGGGCGAAGGTATTTCGATTTTGATTACCGACCATTCCGTTCAGGACACGCTGGAAATCACGCAGCGGAGTTACGTGATTCAAGCCGGCAAGGTACTTTGTCACGGTACACCGTCGGAAGTGCTGGCGAACCCGGAAGCCCGAAAGGTGTATTTCGGCGACAAACTCAACGGCAAAGGGCAGCCGGTTTTGGATACGTTGAGGGAAGGGACGCATCGTTCTTCGGGACATTCTAACGGCGAACATAAGCCGCTGCCGCATCATAAAACTGCTCATACTGCGCCAACACACGCAGCCCCTGACTGGGCGGTGTCTGAAACAACTGCCAAACCGCTGGCGAAAGCGGAACCGCCGGCAATACAGCCGTTTCATTTGAAGGTCGGCGTGAAACCGGCGGAGACTGCGGCGGACACGAAACGTTTGAAGCGGAGTTTTCAAACGATAACGCTGCCGGCGCACGCAGCGGCAGAAACAGACAAGGCGAAAAGTCTGACGGAAACGGCAACGCCGGAAAATGACGAGGCATCGTTGTCAACAATCATCCGCAACCTCGGTCAGGTCATCGGATTTAACAACAAGTGAACGTTTGGCGGTGAAAACCTCTAAATGTCAGCGTACGAGATTTTGCCGGAAATCCTTAATGCTTTCGCAGGTAACTGCCGCTTCCAACAGGGAATCCAAAGCGATTAAATCGGTGTATGATTTGATACTGTCTTGAATCGTTTTGGGAACAGACTGAAACCGGGTACGCAAAACGGATATTACGTCATTTGCCTTTTCCCGAATAGCACCGCGTTCCTCGCCGCGAACTTCACCGAGGACAAATCCCTGATTTACCCATTTTGCCGTCACCCCCTGCTTCTTCCATCACTTCGTCAAATGTTTTGCCTCTCATATCTTGAATCTCCTGAAATGTAAACGGATTCGCTTTCAAAATCACCTGTAAATATGCCTCTACGGACAATTTACCGCCGCCTGTTGCAGTTTTTTTCGTCCCTGTTATAATATCGCCGTATGCGGTCGTCCGCATCCGCTGGCAGCAATGTCTGTTGCCGGGACAATTTCAAACCTTTTCCCCTTCAACTCCTATGAAAAATTGGAAAACACTCGTTTTGTTGACGGTCACCGTCACGTTTCTCGCATCGGATTTTGCCCAAGCCCAGCAGCGGTGGCGGCAGCGTACCCGAAAACCCGCTGCGACCCAGCCCCAAACCGTTACATCGCAGCAGACATCCCCGGCTAGCCCCGCCGGCGGCTGGTCGAACTGGAAAAAAGTTGACCGGCAAGCCCAGGCGATTGTTCAGAAGATGGCACAACAGATGCCGGGAGGGAATCCTACTGCACTGAAATACCGTGTCAATGGCAACCATTATCAATTTCAGTGCCGGGTCGTAAGTGTGGGTATGGCTCCCGGCGGACCGCGTCAAGCCCCGTGGAATGAGACGTATGACGTTTACGTCAATTCCGACGGCAGCGTGGAAATGCGGTAGCATAAAAACAGGGGCTGCGGGCTCACGCCCGCGGCTCATTAACGCTTTTCCGCCAGCCGGACGGAAAAGCCGTCTCTAGTATTTCCCCTCAAACGGCTTGACGGCGCGTTCAAATATGCCGAGGAGGAAAGCAATCGCCAAGCCGTAATTTGTCATCGGTACTCCCGCTTCCCGGCAGTGCATTTGCCGGCTCAGTATCTCCCGCCGGTTCCACATACACGCCCCGCATTGAATTACAATGTCAAAGTCCGTCAGTCTTGCCAATGGAAAATCGTGTCCCTGACACTGTTCAATCGCCACTTCGCCGCCGGCATATCGCCGCAGCCAATTCGGTATCTTCACCGTGCCGATGTCTTCTCCGATAGGATGATGCGTACAAGCCTCGGCTATCAAAACTTTGCTGCCCGGCTTCAAATACGCCAATGCCCGCGTGCCTTCGATGAACGATTTGAAATCGCCCTTCTGCCGGGCAAATAAAATGGAAAACGAGGTTAACGGTATCGCCGGCGGCGTGTATTGAGCAACTTGCTCAAAAGCCTGCGAATCTGTTACAACAAGTGCCGGCGGAGGATTCACACGGGCAAGAATGTCTTTCAGTTGCGCATCCTGTACAACGATACACGATTGATGAGCGTCCAGCACGTCCCGTATTGCCTGAACCTGCGGCAATATCAAACGTCCCTTCGGTGCTTCTTTGTCAACCGGAACAACTAAAACGGTCATTGCTCCTTCGGGAACCAAATCCGAAAGTATCGGCGGCGGTGTTAGGAAATCTTCCGGCAGGACCGCAATCAAGGCATCAATTAACGCTCCGCGTGCTGCCGCTGCCGACCCGCTGCCGCCAGCCGATGTTACCGCAATGAACGGTATCTTGTTTTCACGCAGGTATTCCAAAGTCTGCGCTTTCGGTACGGCTAAATCCGTTTTGTTAAAAACGAACAGTACGGGAATACTGCGTTTTTGCAGTTCGCCGATGATGTCTTTTTCATAACTGGTTAATGCTCCGCCGCTATGACTTTCTGATGACACAATCAGTCCGGCTTCCGTCCTGTCAAAGACATCTTTCGTCTTTTGAATACGCAGTTCGCCGAGCGGACCGGTATCATCAATGCCGCCGGTATCGATGAAAAGCACGGGACCAACCGGCAGCAATTCCATCGGTTTCTCAACAGGGTCGGTTGTTGTTCCCGCTTGTTCGGAAACAATCGAACTTTGCTGCCGGGTTAAAGTATTAAGCAGCGACGACTTTCCGACGTTGCGTCTGCCGAAAATGCCGATATGAAGACGAAAACCCTTTGGGGCTGCTTGTTGTGTAGTATCGCTCATTATCAGGGATTGTAGTTAGACATATATGCACCGGCTTCTTTTCCATTATAACAGCATTTTCCCCCTGTAAAAAGAGAGAGAGAGAGAACACAGAAAGAGGCAGACACAGAAAGAGGCGGATGCCGAAATGCAACAGCCGCCTCGTTATTTTTTGGTCTTTACCGGTTCAGGGCAAACTCCTGCCGGCGTTTTTCAAGTTGTGAACCGAGTCGGCTGACAATATCGCTGTGCATCTGACTGACCCGGCTCTCGCTCAAATCAAGAGTCAGTCCGACTTCCTTCATTGTCATCTCCTCGTAATAATACAGGATAAGAATCAGCCGTTCGTTGCGTGTCAAACCTTTTGTAACAAGGCGCATCAGGTCTGTCTTTTGAATCCGTGCTGTCGGGTCTTCGCCTTTTTGGTCTTCGACCAAATCCATTTCGCTAATATCCTTCGAGCCGTCCGTCTCGAACCATTTCTTGTTCAGACTGACAGTATTGACGGCATTGGCATCGCAGAGAATCCGTTCTAATTCCGGCGGAGTGATTCCCAGATGAACGGCAAGTTCATCGTGTGTCGGCGGACGACCGTTTTTGTCGGATAACGCTTTCGTCGCCTCGGTTAATTTCTTTGCGCGGGAACGCACGAGGCGCGGAACCCAGTCCATACTCCGCAATTCATCGAGCATTGCTCCGCGGATACGGGGAACACAATACGTCTCGAATTTCACCCCCCGGTCTAAATCGTAAGCGTCAATCGCATCCATCAAACCGAAAATACCGGCAGATACAAGGTCATCGACCTCGACTTCATCAGGCAGACGAGAACTAACCCGTTCGCCGTGATAACGCACTAGGGGAAGATAGGTCTCTATCAATCTATTCCGTAAGATTTGGTCTGTACGGTCTTTAATAAATTCGTTCCACACCCCTGCCGTTCCTTCGGCAGTACACTGTACTGTCGCCATACTTCCTCCTTGAAGTTAAGTCTGTATGTCCGCCGTCAATGGCTACTCCCAGTTTATCGGCTGGAAAAATCCAAATGATTAGTTTATTACGCAAAAACGGAAAAATCGGAATAAACCAAAGCACTTGACGCTCCGCTCCGGTTGGAGTAGAATGGACTTGTTCAATAGACTTGTTCCGTAACAGAATGATTACTATAATTCGTCTGTTTTCCGCAGTTTTATTGTTTTTTCAAGGAGGATTTTATAGAACGGGTCAAGAAAGCACTCAAGATGGCGGACGAACAATTCAAACGCATCATCGGCACGGCCAAGCCGGTCTTCTGCGCAATGCAGCATATCCTGCAAGCCGCTTACATCCAACTCCATAAAGCCGGCGGAAAGCCGCCCAAACTCTCTGCCGACGGCAAACTTCTCATCAC
>JAITQJ010000242.1 GCA_031288955.1 Planctomycetaceae bacterium
CTTGTTCATATAGGCAAGGGCTTGCAGGAAGGTGAGGTTGTCGATTTCCACGTTGCCGCGCTGTACCGGCAAGAGGTGTTTAATCTGATTGTATGTTGCTTCTGTCCAGTTCATAACGGATAATAACAATTCTAATAAAATTTGTCAAGATCAGGGGCAACACGCCCTAGTAACCGCTGGAAGTAGTTGAAGTTAGGGTTGAAATGCTTTTGTGAAACAAAATGTTACTCGACCTGAAAAGTCTATTGACAACGCTGCCGAAAGAAGAGTATAATTTCACTAATTGAGAGTGGAACTGTGTGTTCCGCTTCAATTCTATCGACGTTCAACCTAAAACAAGGAGAAGATAATGTCTTTGGTTTTGAAACAAGCACCGGAGTTTTCGGCGACGGCTTTGCTGCCGAACGGCACGTTCAAAAAAGTGTCGCTTTCCGATTACCGAGGTAAATATGTCCTGCTGTTCTTTTATCCGCTGGACTTCACGTTCGTGTGTCCGACGGAAATCATCGCTTTTTCCGAAGCGGCAGCGGAGTTTGAAAAACTCGGCGTTCAGATTCTCGGCACTTCGATTGACAGCGAGTTCACACACCTCGCCTGGGTCAACACACCCCGCAAAGAAGGCGGTTTGGGCGACATTAAGTACCCGCTGCTTTCCGACCTGAACCGGTCGATTGCGAGGAATTACGGTGTGTTGCTGGAAGATGCCGGTCACGCCGCACGGGGCATTTTCCTCATCGACAAGAACGGTATCGTGATGCACGAAACCGTCAACGCCCCGCCGATTGGACGCAACGTCGAAGAAGAATTGCGTACCGTCAAAGCTTTACTGTTCTTTGAAAAGAACGGCGAAGTGTGTCCGGCAAACTGGCACGAAGGCGAAAAAGGCATCAATGCCGACCCAAAAGGCAAAATAGCCTTTTTTGAGAAAAAGTATTAAATTGCAGGCACGTTATTATCCCTAAAAGCGCAAGCAAAATTACTTGCGCTTTTGCTTGCGCTTCGTGTGGTATCATACGGCAACTCCGATTTTGTCCCGCAGGACAGTTTAATTGAGAATTTCCCTCCAAGTTGCTTTTTTGGTACAATAGACTTGTTCGGTAACAAAAAATGAGCAAACAGCATAAATCTAACAAAAGAACACGTCGGCTTTTGCAAGGTTTTTGTCCAAAATTCGGCAGTTGCCGAACAGGTACAATACCCATTCACCCCTTAAAGTAAGATACGTTAATGAGACACGCCGTAAAACAATTACTGCCGCTCCTTTTTTTGCTGCTTTCCGCTGTTTTGGCGGCACAAGACCGAACGCTGCAAATTGACCAGCGGGCAGCCGAAATCTTGCCGTTTATGCACAAAACGGCGTTTTGCGTCGGCAGACCTATTACCGACCGCAATGCTTGGCAGAACGTTCCCAATGCAGAGGCAGCCATCAAGCACGCTGAACAAACCGCCGCGGCGGCAATTCCCGCCATATCCGAATCGCTCTACAAAGAGTATCACCGAATCGGCAACCGCCGCAACTATGAACGGGTATGGTTTCTCAAAACAGGCAGAATAAGCGCATTGGCTCTCGGCGAATGTCTTGAAAATAAAGGACGCTTCATCGCTCCGCTCGAAGAAACGATAAAGTCAATCTGCGGCGACCCCAGTTGGGTTCTGCCCGCTCACGACTCCAACGCCGCTGTCTATGACCGGAAAACAGAGAGAATCGACCTTTTCTCCGCACACACCAGCGCAGAACTGGGGCTTGCCGTTTATTACCTAGGCGATAAATTATCGCCCGATGTCCGTAAGTTAATTCTCGATAACGTTCAGCGGCGGACATTCAAAGAATATGAGGACGATATAAAATCAAACCGGAAGTTGAAGCATTGGTGGATAACGGGAGCGAACAACTGGAATGCCGTCTGTCATTGCGGCGTTGTTACCGCAGCGCAGTGTTTGATTGACGACCCGCAGCGGCGGGCTTGGTATATCGCCTCTGCCGAAAAATTTATGAAACCGTTTTTGGACGGTTTTACGCCAGACGGCTATTGCAGCGAAGGGATGGGCTATTGGAATTACGGTTTCGGAAATTTTATTCTTTTAACCGAAGTTGTCCGCCGGGCAACAGACGGTCAGGTCGATTTTCTGACGATGCCGAAAGCGTCCGCCGCAGCGGCATTTCCGATGAAAATGGAAGTTGCACCGGGGCAGTTTGCTGCCTTTGCCGACTGTTCTATTAATGCACAGCCCAGCGGACAATACATTAAATACTTGAGCAGGCGGCTGCATTTCGGTTACAAAAAATATGAGACGCTGCCGCCGGCAGGCGGTTACCTTTTTGGGACGGGCGTGTTTTGTTTTGAAAATTCGATTGCGGACAAAGAGCCGGTACCGTCAGACACCGCCGCCTCCGGTACTTTACCCGTTGAGGAATTGCGCAGCGAATTTCCCGATGCAGGAGTGCTGATTTGCCGTCCGAAGTGGGGAGCAAAAAATCAACTTGCTTTCGTTTGCAAGGCGGGACACAACAATGAACATCATAACCATAACGACGTTGGTTCGTTCACGGTAATGTTTGCCGGTAAAACTCCTGTCCTCGACCCCGGCGGCGAAGTTTATACAAGCCGGACATTCAGTAATAAACGCTACAACAGTAATCTGCTTAACTCGTTCGGACATCCGGTACCAGTAGTTAACGGTCAGATGCAGAAAGCCGGCGGACAGTATTCCGGCAAAATTGTTACAAAAACGTTTTCGGATGCTCAAGACCTTTACGTGATGGATATATCCGCCGCTTACGGACAAAAAGAAATCGAAAAGTTACAGCGGACATTCAGTTTTACACGGACAGATTCCGGTCAGGAAAATTCGCTGACCATAACAGATGAGGTAAAACTGACCGCCGCCGGAGCGTTTGAAACGGCGTTGATTTCTTGCAGCAGATACAGCGTCAAGGAAAGCGAAACGGAAATTGAGTTGACAGTCGGCGAGGGTGAAAAGGCGGTCAAGATAACGGTGTCGGCAGTGCAAAACGGCAAGCCGCTGCCGCTCCGGTTTGTTACGCAAAAAATAGAAGAAGACGCATCAAG
>JAITQJ010000253.1 GCA_031288955.1 Planctomycetaceae bacterium
TTAATTGTTAATTGTTAATTGTTAATTATTTCCCCCTGCCGAGAGCCGGCGGCTGTGCCGCTGGTATCCGCTCTTGCCGGCTTCGAGAATTCGTGTTATACTGATGGACGGTAACGGAAAACGAAAATGACAACAAGCGTAGTATTGGTCGGTGTCGGCGGACAGGGAATTTTATTGGCAAGTGAAATTGTTGCCCAAGCAGCGGCGGCAGCAGGATTCGATGTCAAAACAAACGAAGTTCACGGAATGGCACAGCGCGGCGGAAGCGTTGTTGCTCAAATCCGTTACGGAAAAGAAGTGTTCAGTCCGATTGTTGCCAAACGGACGGCAAAGGTTCTCGCTTCACTCGAACGTATCGAATGTCTGCGGTACATTGATTATCTTGCCGAAGATGGTTTCGCCGTCGTTTCCGACCAGAAAATTGTTCCGGTAACGTCGTCTTCCGGCGGTACGCCGTATCCCGATGCAGACGCAAAAATGCTGTCGCAGTATTTTCCGAAGTTAGCGTATCTGCAAGCCGTCGATTGGGCGGCGGAACTTGGCAACGTTAAAGCGGCAAACATTATCATTGTCGGAGCGGTATCAAAGCATCTTGATTTGCCGCAGGACGCTTGGCTGGAAGCACTGCGCAAAAGCATCAAGCCGAAGTTCCTCGACCTGAACATTCAGGCGTTTCAGCGCGGTTGTTCAGCCGCAGCGGAGTCCTTCGCCGGTTAATGTCCGCAGGGCTTCAATGTATTTGTCCCGTGTTTTTTCGACGATTTCCGCCGGTAATTCCGGCGGAGGACTGTTTTTGTCCCAACCCGATGCCGTCAGATAATCCCGCACAAACTGTTTGTCCAGCGACGGCTGACTCTTGCCCGGCTCATAAGTTGCCGCCGCCCAAAACCGGGAACTGTCCGGCGTAAGAACTTCGTCGGCAAGAATGATTTCGCCGTCCAAAGTCCCGAACTCGAATTTCGTGTCGGCAATGATGATGCCCCGTTTCAGGGCGTATTCCGCTCCTTGCTGAAACACAGCAAGCGATTTTTTTCGCAACTCTTCGGCTGCATTTTTGCCGACAATTTCCGCTGCTTGGTCGAACGTAATGTTTTCATCGTGTCCGGTTTCGGCTTTCGTGGACGGCGTAAAAACCGGTTCGGGCAGCCGGTCGCTTTCCCGAAGTCCCGCCGGCAGCCTGATACCGCAAACAGTTCCCGACTTCTTGTATTCGTTCCAACCGCTGCCGCTTAAATAACCGCGAACGATGCACTCGACGGGAAAAATGCTGCACTTTTTACCGAGTGTCGAACGACCGGCAAAGACGGTTTTGTCCGTCCCGACGGGCAGCGGCAGCGCATCGGTATCGTCCGTAATAAAATGATTTGCCGCGTCCAGTGTTTTGAACCAAAATGCCGAAAGTTGATTAAGGACTTTCCCTTTATCGGGAATACCGGTCGGCAATACCCAATCGAAGGCACTGATGCGGTCAGTGCTGACAAGCAGCAGTGTGCTGCCGAAGTCGTAAATGTCCCGGACTTTTCCCCGTTTCGGCGAATAATCCGGTATGGAAGTTTCAAGTATCATTCTGTTTTTGTTTCCGGTTATTCAGGTAACGGGACATCTATTATGCCGTTATTATGCCGTTTGCCTGCGGATTTGCAACGTTATATTGGCGGATTAACAATTATGCGTTATAATGGCGGGAGCCGAGACCGTAATTATCAATCAAACGAATATGGCATTTAGCGACCGGGATTATAACCGCTATGACCCGTACGAGGACAGACCAAACCGCCGTAAAAGCGGACAGGGAATGTCCGTAACGATGAAACTCGTTATCATCAATGTCGGTCTTTGGGTTGCTAACGGTACCTTGTGTGAGGGCAACTGGCTGACTAATCTACTGTGTCTCAAAGCCTCGTCCATTCAGGACCCGCTCTGCTGGTGGCAGTTCCTCACGTATGGTTTCGTTCACGCGCCGGATACCCTTTGGCACATCGGCGGCAACTTAATCAGTCTGATAATGTTCGGCTATGGAATAATGCTCGGCATCGGGTCGGGCGGCTTTGGGCTTGTCCGCAGCGATAATGTTGAAGATTATCTTGGACGCACAGAATATCTATTCTTTTATCTTATCACGATATTCCTCGGCGGAGTCGTGTTTTCTTTTACCAACGGGGCATCGCCGAAAGCGGCAGCATTGGGGGCATCGGGCGGAATTACCGGTGTCGTGATTTTATATGCGTGGCTCTTTCCGAACAAAAAACTTTACCTTTACGGTATTTTACCGCTGCCGATGTGGATGCTCGGCGTGCTTATTGTGGTGATGGATACCAACGGGGCATCGGGAACGAATGACGAAGGCATTGCTTACACGATTCATTTAACGGGAGCGGCATTTGCGACGCTGTATTATTTTATCTTTTTGCGGCGCGGCGTGCGTTTGACAGACAATTACTATCTTTCGCTCCTTTCGACGCGGCGTAAGAATGTGAAACCGAAGCCGTTTAAGCCGACGCTGCGTATTTTCGGGGACGAACCAGAGGACGAGACCGATGATGAAGGGGCTGAGTTTAGTCAGCGGCTGGACGAAATTTTGTCCCGTTACGGCAAGGTCGGCGAAAGCGGTTTGACCGCCGAAGAACGGGAGTTCCTCCAGCACGCCAGCAAAATGTACCGCGAAAAAAATAAACTTGTTCGATAACCTAATGCGATTATCTCCCTGTTGAGAACAGCACAGACGAGTTTTGTCCGCAATATGGCGTACTTGATTACTCCGCACTGCACTTCGCAAAAATGCGTTTGACAAGAGCCTTATCCTTGACGGGCGAACCGGCTTTCAGATGCAGTTTGCCCCGCTTAAACATCGGCAAACCCAAGTCCGCATCTTTTAGGACAAGGAGCGGATTAAAATCGTTCAAAAACCCCCGTATCTTGTATTCGGCAACCATCTCGATTTCGTTCGTCCTGCCGTTACGCTTCACCGCATTCAGGAACGAACGCTGAAATGCCAGCGTCCGCTTTTGCTTCGGGTGAACGCATTTTTTTTCAATAGATATTTCTTTCAGCGCATCCATTACACCGGCAATGTTCACCGACTTCGGGCAGCGCGTCGAACACGTCAAACAATTCAGGCATTGCCAAACCGATTCGGCGGCAGCGGCTTCTTCCACGCAGCCGAGTTGCACGAGACGGATAATGCTGCTCGGCATCACATCCATTCGTTCCACCTGCGGACAACCGGCACTGCATTTACCGCACTGATAACAATCGGCAACCTTTGTATGTGCCAGCGATTCAACCTGGGCGACATCGGGATTAGGCGTAACACTTTGCATCACGGTTGACAAAAAGGGTTAATGAATGAATAATGTATCGGTTCAGGTGCGGTTTTATGCCGCTGCCTCCCTGATTTTCAATTTTCCATTATCAATTATCCATTAGAATAAGTCAATCGTATGAACTATGCTGTTGTGATGGCTGCCGGTAAAGGGACGCGAATGAAATCCGACCTGCCCAAAGTCCTGTACCCCGTTTTGGAGCGTCCGATGATAGAGTACGTACTTGATGCCCTTGAAGCGAGCGGCATCGGTAAAATCATCGTTGTCGTTGGTTACCGCAGCGATTTGGTTCGCGAAACGCTCGCACAGCGGAAAAATCTGGTTTTTGCGGAACAGACCGAACAACTCGGAACGGGACACGCCGTAATGATGTGCCGCAGCGACCTGGAGAAGCACAGCGGGGCGGTTCTCGTTGTTGCCGGCGATTGTCCGATGATACAGGTTGATTCCGTCAGAAAATTGCTTGACGCTTACAAAGGCGGTGAAACGTCCTGTATTCTGGGGACGGCACACAAGGAGAATCCGCAGGGACTCGGACGCATTGTCCGAGATGCCGCCGGCGAATTTACGGGCATTGTTGAGGAAAAAGATGCAACGGCGGAGCAGAAGGCGATAACGGAAGTCAATATGAGTTATTA
>JAITQJ010000280.1 GCA_031288955.1 Planctomycetaceae bacterium
CTCCATCTTCTTCGCTATAGGCTATGCTCGCCGCTTGTCCCGCATTTTTGTGAAAGATAAGTTGCCCTCCAGTATTCTATTTTTTTTTTTTTTTCGCCTGTCAAGCCCCCACGCCAAAATACCCCTACAATTTTCTGTAAGCCCGCTATTTTAAGCGTAAAAAAGGCAAAATTTTTTCGGCGGAGGGGACAAAAATCTGCGTGTCAGAACACGACGGGAGGCGTTTTTTGCGTAAAAAAGAAATGACAGCATACGCCGCGCAAGCAAGCGCAAGAAAAAGCGCAAGCAATTTTACTTGCGCTTTCGGACTATCAACTATTTGACGACCTTTGCCAGAACATCGGTTTCGCGGAGGATTTTAATTTCCTGTCCATCAACTTCGATGTCGCTGCCGGAGTATTTGCCGTAAATGACCTCATCGCCAACCGAAACACTCAATTCAGCACGATTGCCGGAATCAAGAATCTTGCCGGGACCGACGGCAATGACCGTGCCGCGCTGCGGCTTTTCTTTGGCAGTGTCCGGCAAATACAAGCCGCCGGCAGTCTTCGCTTCCGCTTCGAGGGGTTGAACAACAATGCGGTCATCTAAAGGTTTCAAGTTAATCTTCTTCGACATAGTTCGTTCCTTTCGTGATTATTGGTTATAGTTAAAGGTTATCTGTTTCGTCCGCCGTCCTGAAACGAGCAATTCTAGCAAAAATTTCAAAAATTCTCAAATTTTTCCCAAAATTGCCCCATTTTTCGGACATTCAGGCAAAAACGGACGGCAATATCCGCTCAATTTGCAAATCATCACCGTTTGGAGCCTCGTCAGGCAAAATCAACCAAAAGACGATGAATAGCGAACGCTGATTCTATATCATTTTGCAAAACATTCAAGGCAGGACTCGCAACTGCCTGTGTGCGGGGGACTTAAAAATGCAGAAAGACTGAAGATATTCGGCAGAGCAACCTTGTCTGATTTTCATATTTTGGTATAATGAGGGCGTAAATCCCACTCCTGTTCGAGGCTGCCTCTCGAGGCTGCCTCTCGAGGCTGCCTCAACGCCTTTTTTATCCTCAATGTCCGATAACGAAATTAACGCATCTGAAAACGGCAGTACCGTCAATAACACATCGTTCGTTCCTGAAAATGACGGTACCAGACTGTTAAAACTCTCGATTGAAGACGAGATGAAAAACAGTTATCTGACGTATGCGATGAGCGTTATCGTCAGCCGTGCTATTCCCGATGTCCGGGACGGTCTTAAACCGTCGCAGCGGCGTATCCTTGTGGCAATGAATGACCTCAATCTTTCGCCCGGTGCGAGCAGAACAAAATGTTCTAAAATCGTCGGCGAAACGATGGGTAATTATCATCCGCACGGCGATTTAGGCATTTATCCGACTCTCGTACGGATGGCGCAGGAATGGGTGGTGCGCAAAGTCCTCATCGATAAACAGGGGAACTTCGGAAACATTTCCGGCGACAGACCCGCCGCAATGCGTTATACCGAAGCACGGCTGGCTCCCACCGCCGCAATGATGCTCGAAGACCTTGAACTCGATACAGTCGATTACATTCCGACTTACGATGAGCAGCGTGTCGAACCGACGGTACTGCCGTCCAAGTTTCCGAATCTGCTCGTCAACGGTTCAACCGGTATCGCTGTCGGAATGGCAACAAGTCTGCCGCCGCACAACGTCAGCGAAGTTTGCGACGCAACGATTGCCGTCCTCGACAATCCGGGCATTTCGCCCTTTGAACTCCTCAACATTTGTCCGGGACCGGATTTTCCGACAGGCGGCGTTATTTGCGGACGAAAAGGAATACACCAGGGATACCTGCAAGGAAGGGGTAACGTCGTCGTCCGAGCCAAGTCGCATTTTGAAGAGACAAACCGCAAAACCCGAATCATCATCACGGAAATTCCGTATATGAGTTCCCGCGATGACATCGAAGAAAAAATCGCTGCTGTCGGAAAAGACGGGAAGATTCCCGGATTCCTTGCGGTTCACAATGAGTCGGATTTGAAAGACCCCGTTCGGCTCATCGTCGACATTAAAAAGGAGGCTGACCCTGACGTTGTTCTCAATCAACTGTATCAATTTACCGAACTGCAATCATCGTTTTCCATCAATCTCTTGGCACTCGTGGACGGTAAACCGCGATTATTGACGTTCAAAGAAATCATCGAAGAATTCATCCGGCACCGGATAACCGTTATCCGCCGCCGGACGCAGTTTCTCCTCGCCAAAGCCCGCAAACGTAAACACACCGTCGAAGGTTTGATTATTGCGCACGCAAACATTGACGAGGTCATTCGGACTATTCGGACTTCGTCCACGCAAGCCGAAGCGAAGCAGCGTTTGATGCTTATTGAATGTCCGCGGGCAATGCTGGAGCGGGCATTAGGCAGCGGCTTTGACGATTTCGTTGAGCAGCGGGGGCTTCAGGAGGCTTACACGTTGACTCCGGTACAGTCCGAAGCCATTTTGCGTATGACGCTGGGACATCTCGTTAATCTGGAACAAGAAAAACTCGGCGAAGAATACCGCAATTTGCTCTCGGAAATAGCCGAATACCTGCGGATTTTGGCGGACGATAAATTGATTCGGGATATTATCCGTAACGATTTACTGCAAATCAAGGCGAAACACGGCGACAAACGGCGGACAGAAATTGACGGTAATGCTGCAATCGACATCGACATCGAAGACTTGATTGAAGAGGAAACGATGGTCGTTTCGATTACGCAGGGCGGTTATATCAAGCGGACTCCCGTTTCAATTTACCGGGCGCAAAAACGCGGCGGTAAAGGGCGTATCGGGGCGAAGGTTGCCGACGAAGACCCCGTGCAGCATTTATTTGTAACAACAACACATAATTATCTGCTGTTCTTTACGAACTTCGGTAAAGTATATTGGCAGAAGGTTTATACGCTGCCGGAATTGCCGCCGACTTCAAAGGGCAGAGCGATAGTCAACATCCTGAACCTTGCGCCGGGCGAACAGATTGCCGCCTGCCAAGCGGTCAAGGATTTTGACGAACCGGAGCATTATCTTGCGCTGTCAACGAAGAAAGGACT
>JAITQJ010000287.1 GCA_031288955.1 Planctomycetaceae bacterium
TCTTCCAGCGTCGGCAGACGCAGCCAGTATTTTGCATCATTTGCATCAACTGCCGTTTTACCGTCTGGCACATTGTAAATGGCGTGCGGAAACGCACCGTAATGTCCGTACCGGTTATCGCGGACGGCTAACTCGGCGGGACTGAAAATACCGCTGTCGTTAACGTGCTGGTCATCGATAAGGCGGACGCGGCGAAACAACGTTGTACCCCGCATAAACCAGATAATTTCGGCTTGACTGCGTTCGATTACCTGCTCTTGCAGGAGTCCGCGAAAGGGAACTTTGATGTTAGGTTTTGTTGTAAAGGCAATAATATCGTCCACATCACCAACGGTCTCATCATCTTCTTTGTACGGATTGCTAGCAGGGTCGCCGTCAATAATTTCGAGATAGCCGTCCATATCGGACACTTCCTCGCTGTTGATGATTTTTGCCGGCTTTTCTGCCAGCGATTTCGGAATGAGGGCGAGGTCTTGACGCAGAACCGCTGCCGTCTGTTCCAGATTAGCGGATACCGTCAGGGCATTTCGCGTGTCCTGCATCGTTCCGGCAACGGAACGGAACATCTCGACAACGCCGAGCAGCAATATCAGGGATATTGCCGTCGCAATCATCAATTCAATGAGAGTATAACCGGAACGCTGCATTGTTCGTATCCACTGCTCCATAACCTTATTATACACTAAAAAAAGAAAATAAAGACGGAGTCCGTTTTTCGGCAGGTTGTTTTTCCGCTTCACGGCACCTTTTTTAACGTCTTTTTCGTTTTCGGCACGGTAATATCCTGCCGAAACTCCCCTACAATCGTTAAAATCTTAATAATCATACCCATTTTACCTATTTTCTGTATTTTTTCATTCTTTTCTATATTGCGTATCTTGACTATTTTTTTTTTTTTTGTATAATCCTCCTGAACCTTGTAGATTAACAAGTACGAATAACGCAATGTTTTCACTGTAAGGATACAACAATGATGCATCGCATTGACGCTGTTCGGGCAAGTTATTTACAATTTTCACCATAAACTGAAGAATGCACGACAGGGGATAGGTTGAACCTGCGGCATACTTCCCAATCTCTTATAAAAAATATGAGAAAAGAACTGATTGCTGCTGCACTGATTTGTGCATCCCTTGCTGCCTTTACGTTAGACGTTTCGGCGGCAAAGCGTACCCCCGTTGCCGGTGTTACCCGGCAGGAAGACCCGCAGCCCGCCACACGGGCTACGTTAACCACCGATGCCAACCGGAAAATCCGTTGGGAACCGTGGGAATACCGAAGTGCCTTTTCGGCAAGCGTTCTGGAGCAAATTCAGAACAAAATCGACAAAGGCGAAATCAAACTGGGAACGGTCAGCATTGAAGAGAACGAATCTCTCATCACTGCCGTTCAGAAAGGTGCCGGAAACGGTATCAAGGTATTGCAGGATGCCCTTGAATCCGGCGAATTCGATGTTGATGCTCTTGCCAAAAATTTCAAACTCAAAGTTTGGACGTACCGGCACAACTACGGCGATAAGGGCTTGTATCAACTCTACGTCTCCGGCGTGTTCAAAGTCCACGTAGGCGATACGATTAAAAAATGCGTCTGCGAAAATGAACTTCCTTTCCACGATATTCAGGCAATTCAGTACGAATTCGATGACCCTGACTATGCTAACGGCGGAACGAGTAAAATTGTTCCCGTCTATGCGGAAGTCGAACTTTATCGCGGTGCCGTCGTGTATGTCGATGCCAAGGGTGTCGTGCAAGTTGCCGGTAACGAAGGCGGTGTCGATGTTGGGTTCTTTGATGTCAATGAAGAAACCGGTAGAGCAGGTAAGTGGAATCAAGTCCCCGTGAATCCCGCCCCGTTTGCCGAATGGGAACTGGCGAGTGTGCTTCCGCGGGCTGCTTACGACCCGGCTGCCGCAAAGGACAGACCGCCGTATTTCCACCCGGCTGACCGGTACATTCCCATTCCGCGCAAGGCTGGCGAAGCGAAGGTTCCGACGACTGACCCTTCTGCCGGAATGCAGTACGGCAAAAAAGTGAGGAAGTTCGGCTTCTTCTTCCACCGCTAGAATGTTGTGCCAAATGTTGTACCGTCTTTCACGGCGGTACGCGGCTAAACGGTATGCGGACAAATTCCCATCCGGCGGCTTGATACCGCCGGGTGGGAGTTGCCTTTTACTGCTGTTGTTTCTGCTCTACTATTTGCTGTAGAAATCTTCTGCCGGAATACTCGGTCTCGTATTTTGCGGCACTTGCCGTTTTATACGTTTTGTACTCCGTTGTTTCCGGTATCACCGAGGAGGAGGCAGAGGCTGAAGCGGATGTTTCCAACTGAAACACCCAGTATGTGTCAACGACGGCAACGGCTGCCCGATTCCCTGCATTGCGGACTAACGCAGCCCGATGCGGTGAACTGTTTTGCCACATTCGGACGGCGGCATCTGCCGTTTCTGCTCCGCCGGCGCAACATTCCTGTACTTCATTGACTCTTGGCGAATGAAATACTTTGTGCTTTGCTGCCATTGCGGCGGCGTGCTGTAAAGCCGATGTGTAAGCGGCATCCGACCAACTGTAATTCCCGTTCAGGCGTTGGTTAATCAACGCCAGTGCTTCTCTGCCTGCCGCATCACTGGCGGAGGCAAGTGCCGCTCCCAATGCACAAGCACTGAAAGCCATTCCGAAAATCATCCGTTTTCCTAATCTCATCGCAACTCTCCTTATGTTGAATTGACAGTACCATTCTACAACCGGAGCGGACTTTTGTCCATTCGTACATCTGCCGAAACGGAACTATTCAACTTCAGGACTTGCCAAAATGTTTTCGACGGTTTTTGAACCGATGCCGAAACGTTCAGCACCGGCTTCATACAGTTGCAAAAGCGTTTCCAAGTCCCGAATTCCTCCGGCGGCTTTCACCTTTGCTGCATTGCCGACCGTCTGCTTCATCAACTGCACCTGCCGTAATGCCGTTGCTCCTGCCGCCCAGCCCGTTCCCGTCTTGACCCAAGATGCTCCCGCACGCACCGCCGCTTCCGATGCCGACTTAATCTGGTCATCTGATAAATAATGACATTCCAGAATCACTTTAAGCGGTATCGAACCAATCGCCTCTTTCACCGCCTTAATATCGTCTTCAACTTCCTGCGTCAGTGCTGAAAGCATTTTGCCGACATTCATCACCATATCGATTTCACCGCAGCCGAGTTTTACAAGTTCTTTCGCTTGAAAAGCCTTTGCCGCTGTTGTATCACCGCCGCTTGGAAAACCGGTAACGCCGCCGGTCAGGACATCAGAACCGTCAAGCAATTCCCGCAGTTGTTCCGTGAACGCCGGCAGCGCAAACGCCGCAGCACAATGATATTGCCGGGCAACAGCCGCCGTTTTTTGTACATCGGCAAGAGCGGACTCGCCGCGCACCGCACTAACATCAATCATTGACGCAAGGAATTGCTTATTCATCATCCCCTAATTATCAACTATCAGGGACAAATTATCAACCCGCACCGCCCCATTATCCCTGCCGGACGACAAGCCTCGCCATTAGGTTACCGATGCTCTTTTTTAGAAACATTCGTACCGGCAAAGTTTTCAGAAACACTTGTACCCGTAAAGGCAGCATCTTGCTATGATACAACTCTTTGTCCGCTGCCGTTATTTGCCTTGATATGTCACGCAAAAAAGCCATCCGGTCATCTTTTTTGCATACATAATATGCAGCGTAAAAGTCAATCAGTTTCAGATAACTCGGCAAACATTCCGCCGCAACTGTACTGTACGGCGAAAGAGCAAGGTACTTAAAATACAGCGGCGACAAACGACCCAGCCACAGGGTTTCAATCCAAGGTTTGTTTCCGCTTGGGTAGTGAAAAATGACCGGTTTCCCTACCTTTGACATACGGTATCTCGACAGGAAAAACAACATTCCCTGAATACCCTGATATATTACCAGATAATTGTAACGAATATCTAATATTTTGATTTGCCCCTGAAAACAAGCGTTCAGTGCATCCTGGTCGGCATATCTATTGACGGCAGCGTTATCTTTAGACCATCGCTTTAAGTCCCGGACGGCTTGTGTCTCCCGCCATTTTTTCAGGTTCATCATCAGCACACCGGAGTTGATATAACGCTCTTCTTTACGCAGCCCGATGTTTTTCCGTGCTAGTGATTTCGTATCCAGATAATGGTCAGTTACAGCAGCACAATAACAATCGCCGATGTCGGCGGCGAACAATTCGGCAAGGGAACCGTTGCAGACAATATCGCTGTCCAGATAAAGTGCCGTATCAAGATGCGGAAATAGTTCGGGTATCAGCCAGCGATAATATGCTTGTACCGAAAGGGTGCAGTAAGCGGTTCTTACGGGCAAATCAGCAAATGGCGTATCATCAACGGGTACGAATTCAACGGCGGCGTTGGGATATTTCTGCGGCAGCGAGAGAATTTTGTCGGTATCTTTACCGGTTTTGTCGGGGGTTAAGATATGAAAAGCAAACTTGAGGTCTTTGTTATTTTCGAGAATGGAGACGATAGTAACGCAGGTGTGCTGATAATATCCGGGGTTGGCGGCAAAACAGACGTTGAGTGTGTCAAGTTGGGAAGGCTGGATAAACGAGGGAGGGGTAGATGTCATTGAAAGATTTGGGGCGTTTTCCGTATGGTAACGTTTTGGGCGTGCGCGGTCAAGAGCAGGAGAAAATGTCATCAGAGTTGCCGCCGTAAGACGGCGGTTTTTTCCTCTTGCGTTCGTTCGGCGGAATCGTTATCCTGCGTACCGTTATTCAAGGAGACAAAACAATGCTTGCTTCGGCATCACACATCAATAACTATCCCAACGTATTCGGTATTCAGAAAAATCTGTCTGTCGAACAACTCGCTAAAACACTGCCTGCCGATACCAAAGCAGCACTGCCGACCGATGCGCTGTCGATTTCTACGCCCGGAAATATGATGCAGCAACTTCTAAATCTTGAATCGCAAGGTTCCTCCGGTTCTTCTGCCGACAATGCCGAACTCGATATGACCGGTTTAGCACAACTTAAAGAACACGGCGAGATGCTCTCGGCGATGCTCAAAATGAAGATGCAGAACTTCGAGAGCAAACTGGTGTCATCAATGCGCGGCGGCAATGCTTCACCGCAGGCAGAAACGACCCCGCAGGAAAGCGGCGGCGGTATGCCGCTGCTCAACGATTTGCCGAACAAGGAATCCCTTGAATCGCTGATGAAAAAAGACAGTCCGATGCAAAACGAATATCAAAGTATGGCGAATATTGCCGAGATGTTACAATTACTACAGGTACAGGCACCGCCTGCCGCAGGCGTTGCCGCAAAATATGCTCAACAGGCACAGAAATAATGTCCCGTGCGCCTTCGCTTTTTGACGACGAACCCGACGTACCTGTACTGCCGCCTTGGGAAATTGATGACTTGAAGAACCGGAAAACCGCCCAGGTTGTTTTTCCCGGCGGCTACGATGCCGTCCTTGATTATCTCGTTCCCGGACATCTCGCCGGCGATATTGAACCCGGTATGCGCGTCAGTGTTCCGCTCGGAAAATCCAACCGCAGCGAAACCGCTTATTGTATTTCCGTGAGAAAAATCGGTACCGTTGAATCCGGTATCCGTCTCAAAGCGATAACCGGTATCATCGACCCCGTACGGCTGATTGACGACAAGATGCTCGCTCTGACACACTGGATAGCCGGTTATTATCTTTGTCCGCTCGGTCAAGTCCTCGAAAGCGTCCTGCCGGCGGGTGTCCGTACCAATGCCGGTACACGGCTGTCCAAAGTTCTTTTTGTAACAGAAAAACAGCCGGCAGCCGAAAACATCAAACCGTTAACGGCGAAACAGCAGTATATTCTCGAAACGCTCCGTCAAGCCCCCGAACCGCTGACGATGCTGGAATTGCAGCGTGCTGCAAAATGTTCTGCCGTTCCTATCAGCGCGTTAAAACAACTCGGATTCATTGAAACAAAAACGCTGCGGCGTACAAATCAGAGTACGTCACAAGAGACCGCTGCGGCAGTACCGGCAGCGATGCCGTATCAACTCAACGCCGCTCAAAAACAGTGTTTATCGCCCATCATAACCGCTTTGCGGGAGAACCGGCACGAAACGTTTTTGTTACACGGCGTTACCGGCAGCGGCAAGACGGAAGTTTATATTCAGGCGATTCACGAAGCCGTTAAACACCGCAAACAAGCAATCGTTCTTGTACCGGAAATCAGCCTGACTCCGCAAACCGTCGGACGTTTCAAAAGCCGTTTTGCGGACGTTGCGGTGCTTCATTCGCATCTCACCGATGCCGAGCGGCACCGCCAATGGTCGGGCATTGCCGGCGGCAGCGTGCAGGTCGTTGTCGGAGCGCGAAGTGCTGTGTTCGCTCCGCTTTCCCGGCTCGGTTTAATTGTCATTGACGAGGAACACGAGAACTCGTTCAAGCAGGATTCTGCGCCGCGGTATCAAACCCGTGATGTTGCGCGGAAACGTGCCGAATTAGAAGATATTCCGCTGATACTCGGTTCGGCAACGCCGTCTTTGGAGTCCTATTTATCGGCAGCCACACCGGACGGCGGCGCAACGCTTTTGACGATGCCGCATCGGGTCAATAACCTGCCGCTGCCGTATGTTGGAATTGTTGACTTGCGTGAAGCCGTCCGGCAGCGGACAACACGGGGGGCGATACACCGGCAACTGCATCAGGCAATTCACGAATCGCTGCAAGACGGCGGTCAGATTATTCTGCTTTTGAACCGGCGGGGTTTTTCAACGCATATTCAGTGTCCGGCTTGCGGCGAGGCATTGAAGTGTCCGAACTGCGACGTTTCGCTGACGCATCATAAATCAGAGGAAATCGCTTTGTGTCATTATTGCGATTATCAGGTACCGGCACCGGCAGCGTGTCCGGCGTGTCAATTTGCCGGTATTCAGTATTGGGGTTTCGGTACGCAAAAGTTGGAGGCGGAAATCCGAAGCCGGTTTCCGAACGTTTCGGTACTGCGGATGGACACAGATACGATGCAGCGAACCGGTGCGCACGAAAAAGCGTTGTCGCAATTCCGTAACGGGGAAGTCCAAATTCTGCTGGGAACGCAGATGATAGCGAAGGGGCTTGATTTTCCGAATGTAACACTGGTCGGCGTTATCAATGCGGATACGGCATTGCACTTGCCGGATTTTCGGGCAGCAGAGCGGACGTTTCACTTGATTACGCAGGTTGCCGGACGGACGGGACGGGGCGAAAAGGGCGGCAGAGTTATCATACAAACATTCAGTCCAGAGCATCCGGCAATTCGGGCGGCGGCAAAGCACGATTACACTTCGTTTGTAAAACAGGAATTGCCGGTGCGGCAGATGTTAGGTTATCCGCCTTATACGAAGATGATACGCATTGTCATTCGGGGCGAAAACGAAATGCAGACATTGGAGTTTGCCAACCATTTTGCACAGCGGCTGAAAACGGAGGAAGGAATGTTCAAAATACTCGGACCGGCACCGGCACCGTTTGCGAAACTGCGGGGCTACTACCGATTTCACATTCATCTGCACGGCACGGACGGCGGGCATTTGCGTTCGCTTGCCGACAGTGTTTCACGGTCATTAAAATCGTCTTCGCCGTCAATCCAATGGATAATTGACATTGACCCGCTGGATATGCTCTGACCGTTCTTGAAATTACCGGAGACTATTGACACAGGGAACGATAATTGTCAAAATACGGAGAATAATTTACGATACGGGCGGGTGCCGTCCGCCTCCTTGTCAATGCCGAAATATCACGATTACCAACGTCAGCGTTCAATGACGCTCGGCGATTTGCTTTTAGAGAACCGCATCATCTTTCTGCAAGGCGAAATACGCAGCGATAATGCCAACGAACTTGTAATGAAACTTCTGTATTTGCAGAGCGAAAACCGCCGCAAAGACATTCATTTTTATATCAACTCGCCCGGCGGAAGTGTTACTGCCACGCTTGCTATCTACGATACGATGCAGATGTTAAGTTGTCCCGTTGCGACCTATTGCGTTGGTCTTGCGGCAAGCGGCGGCTCCATTCTCCTTGCCGGCGGGACAAAAGGAAAACGCTACGCCCTGCCGCACAGCAAAATTATGATGCACCAGCCTTGGGGCGGTGTCGGCGGACAAGTCTCCGACATTGAAATTCAGGCACAGCAAATTTTGAAAGACCGCGCTATGCTTAACGAAATCCTTGCTTCTCATATCGGCAAGCCCGTTGAAGAAATCGCCAAAGATACAGACCGCGACTTTTACCTCAACGCCGAAGAAGCAAAAGCGTATGGAGTCGTGGACGACATTTTGAAGAAACAATCCGTTGAAGGCAGTGAGGAATGAATCATTAACAATAGAGTTGTTCCTTAACTGTTTTGTTGTTTTTTTAATCGCGAAGGAAACGAAGAAGAGGTAAAATTAGTGGCGAGCGGCGAGTTTCTGCTGCAAAATTTCCCCGCATTACTCACCACTAATCACTTGCCGCTCTGCGTTCTTCGCTGTGCAAAACCGCCATCTTGCAGCCGGCGCAAAATATGTTAGGCTCTTGGCACTCAACCCCTATCCCCCTTAATCGCAATGACAACGGAAGTTTCTAAACTCGACGTAGTCTCTCTCCGCAGTGTTTGGGCAAATGAGGCAGCCGATTTCACCCCGTGGCTTGCCGAAAATCTCGACCGTCTCACGGACGCAATCGGCATC